>JAHFAA010000008.1:0-15901 GCA_023250775.1 Bdellovibrionales bacterium | reverse complement strand
GTGGTGGGATTGCGATGCTTATATTGTTCCACATCCGGCATGATCATCTGACAGACTTCACAAAAATCCCGCGCCATCTGGTGCGCGACAGATTTGGTGACAATTTCTTTTACCGGTCTTTTAGGTCTTTCATTTTCGATCTTAGCAGGTTTAATTCCGGCCTTCAGTAAAGCATCTTTCATGGAGCCCATACGCATATCCTCTGTGGGTTAGCATTGCCCCCTATTTTTGCCGTGGCCACAGAAGAGTGTCAATACAAACTCTTTCTAACGGTAACTTGCGCCTGCCCCATCGTGTATAAGATCTTTCACAAACTGATATGCAGTCATGCCAGACTTGCTTTTAGTCAACATTCCCATGGCCCCTTCTTTTTCCAAAAAGGTGTGTTTAAAAGTATCAGGTACGAACGCCGCACAATTATCTGTAGGGCCCAAGAGAGACTGATAAATTCCGTCAGGGCCATAGACTCGCCTCCGATGGGTCAAGGGACTCATGAGGCCAAACAAACTCCCCATGACCCAGTCCATGCTGCCTTGAAGAAGGCCAAACTCGTAATCAGGAAATTTATGGCAAACCTCGATGGCCTTTTTCGACAGAGGCCAATCACTCGGATCAAAAACCACATTCATGCGACCGAAGCCCTCTTTGATCGCGTCGAGCATAGGCGCCTGAAAGCGTTTCCACACACTCTCATCCCAGTGCAATCCCATGCCGTCCAAAATAACGGTCTTTTTGGGAACGTAACTGCCAACTTGATCATGGAGATCGGTAAAGTTCAGCATCAGACCTAAGGCCCCGGCAGAATATCCATAGAAAACCGCCTCATCGGCCTTGCGAATCAGTCCCCCATAGGTCGCCATCACACTTTGCAATCCCAGGAGAAAATTTTTGCGTCCTTGGTGTTGCACCTCGTAAAGGCCCTGATAGTTGGTGTTAAAACTGCCGGCAAACAAATCGCCAGTGCAATAAGGAAAATAAACCATGGAATAATCAGAGAGTGGGGAAAGCTTGGAGTCATCCGAGTAAAGGGCATCGGAAAAAACATAGTCTCTGGGTTGATCGAGCTGAGTCGCCACCTGAGTGGCACAAGTGACTAAATCCCAGCAGGCACCACCGCCTTCGAAGACAAAGGCAAATTTCTTTAAGTTGTGCAAATCCACCATGACAAAATATTGCTCGCCCCGACCGCAAAAGGCCCCCGGAACATCGATGGGTTCAAACATTCGGGCCGCCACATTTTTCGAAAAAATGACCGTCAAAAGTAGAAGAAAAAAATTTTTACTCATTTGCATGTATCTCCATTCTTGAAAATATTTTAAACCGGCCTGAGCTCCCCAACACGGCCAAAAGGCAACAAGATAAAATAGCGTGGACAATTTTTACCTGCCTCGGAGACAAAATGGCCCCAATTGGGCCGACCGGTTTCCTATGACAAGGGCCAAAGTGGGAACTTTTTTCAGGCGCGCCGCGTCCTATTTTGACAAGTTCTAAGTACTTGATGCATAAGGTCTCGAGACTTGTATATGGCCTAAAAATTGCTTAGAGGGCCTGCGTAAATGAACCATCTTGTAAGGGAGTGAGTATGGCGTTCTTCACCAAAAAGGCGCGAATTGGCGCTGGAATAGTTCTTTTGAGTGTTTGTTCTCTCGTCTATGCCGAAACATTGACGAGCTTTTATGAAATTCTTTTTCAAGGCCAGCGTGAAGAAAACACGCAATTGACCAATCAGCAAAGTGAGACTCGTTATCGTTCAGAGGATGTGGCGGATACTTGCACACGCCAGATTCCTTATACCGAAAATGTCTGCGGCCCCGTCACCCGTTATCGCGAAGTGTGCCACACGGAACCAGGATACGAAGACTGTCGTATGCAAGACGAGCAACAATGCCGCGATGTTGTTCGTTATCGTCAAGAGTGTATGCCCGGACCAGTTCAACGTGTTTGCCGACCCGGCCAAGATCAACAAATTTGCCAACCAGGGCCCGATCGTCAGATGTGCGAACGCACTCCTGATCATCAAGAATGTCGTCCCGGCCCCGGTCGCCAAGAATGTCATATGGGCCCATCACGCCAAGACTGCAGCGTCGGTCCTGGTCGTCAAGAGTGTCACGCCGGAGCTCCACACCAAGAATGTTCTGCTGGTCCTTCACATCAAGAATGTCGTCCTGGTCCAACCAGACAAGAATGTTCTGCTGGTCCTGGTCGTCAAGAATGTACTCCTGCTCGCACCGAACAACGTTGCGAAAACCGCACCGTGCCTGTGTGTAGCATAGTTGCTGGCCGCCGAATTTGCCGTCAAGAAACTCAAAATGTTTGTGAAAACGTCTCCGTTCCCGGCTCATGTCATCAGGTTCCCGGCCCACAAATTTGTCGAACTGTTCCTGGACAACAAGTTTGTTCCAATGTGCCTGGACCACAAGTTTGTCGTCAGGTTCCAGGACAGCAAATCTGTACAAATATTCCTGGAGAGCGCACCTGTCGCACCATTCCTGGAGAACAAATTTGTACCAATCAACCTGGACAACAGATCTGTCAAACCATCCCTGGACAGAATGTTTGCCGTCAAGTTCCCGGCCCACAAATTTGCCGAACCATTCCTGGTCAACCGATCTGTCGTGAAGAGCAAGGCCCACAGGTCTGCCGACAAATTGCTTATAATGACCGCGAATGCCAAAACGTTCCTCGCCGAGTTTGCCAGTGGATTCCGCCACGGCCAGTGTGTGAACAAGTTCCTTACCAAGAACAAGTTTGCCAAGACGTAACTCGCTACAGAACAGAGTCTTATGCCTGTACACGCACCATTCAAGTGCCTTACACCGTTGTGGTTAAACGCTTTGAGGCCAAGGTCGCCGTGCAATTCGAAGGCGCTCGCGATCAAGCTGCCAAGGCCAACTTCAAAGTCGATCTCTCCGACAGAGGTGAGCTCGACCTCCAGGCCAAGGCCATGTCACCTGAGCATCTCTGGGTGGCCACTCGTCAATTGGCCCGTACCACTCAAGGGGAAGTTGATTCTATAGACGCCCTCTTCCATGTTGATGTGCTCCCGATGAATATTCTTTCACCTGTGTCAGTGCCGATTTCTGAACTCAAAGTCAGGAAAAAAGTGCTGACCTTCCAAATTGGCCAGGTGGCCCGACCTGACTTGCTCCGCCTGCATCTGAAGATTGAGCGCAAAGGCCAAGTGGCATTGGATAAAATGCTGGCCCCGAACGATCTCCTTTTAACGAAAGATGGAGCAACGACCTTGGTGACCATTAATACTGAAAAGTTAGGATTCACCTTTGCCTGGGCCCATGCCTATATCATTTCACTGGATTTGAGAGTGGAATTTACCGGCAAGGTTTTGAATCAGCCTGCGCCTCCAACCAAACAGGAATTTATCGAGAAGAAAACTCGCCTTCTCTAAAACTGTTTTCACAGATTTGAATGACCTGAGGGCCCTCATTTTGAGGGCCTTCTTTTTGCTGTCGCTCCTCATAAGTGCTGCTCAACTTCAAAAACATCCTCTGCATCATTTTTGGGCCCAAGGCACGCTTGCCGTTCATCATCTTGGACAAGGCCGAGCTGTCCACTTCTAAAAAGCGCGCGAAGCTGCGTAGGCTGTAGCGAGGATTACGCCCCTGTCGCAGGGCCAACTGGTCTTTTAAATAAAGCCGAAAGGCCGTGGCGTTAGTTGGAATATTCATTCCTGTAACTTACCAAAAAAAATGACCAGATCGTCGTCGGACCAAAAAATAAGCGCGGCGGCCCTCATTCTACAGATATTATTTTTAAACCCATGCAGAAAGCGTGCTCTAACCGCCTGAAAGTTTGAAAATATGTTAGAAAAAGATGGGTTTTGCCGGATGCTGAAAAATGAAAAAGACGTATAATAATAAGGCCACGTCGAATGATCCAAGGAGGGATTATGGCCAAAACAGTGATTCTTTTTATTTTCCTCGTCCTCGCTGCCTTCTCTTTAAATAAATCCATGGCCCTAGACCAAGAACGCGATGATGAAATTACCGCTCTCCTCGAGCGCTCCAAGGCCACCCGTGCCGAATTTGCCAAAAATACCCCTCAACGTGAGGTCGCCGCAATTAATGAGCAAGACGTGACAAGATATAAAGAATTCCAAAAATTAGTTGACGAAGATAACGACGAAACTCCAGTTTTCGGCGAGATCGACAAAGTCATTGAAAGCGAGTAATAATGCCTCTTCCCTAAAATTCTAGAAGAGGTTTTGCCCATGGCCGTCTGTAAATTTTGTAGCAAAGAAATTACGTGGTTCAAGGAAGGACGCAAAAACGTTCCTTTAAATGCAGACGGTGGTACCCACTCCTGCGAGCAGATGAAAAGAAGCATGAGCAGCGTTCGCACCATTGAGCGCGAGGCCCTTTCACCAGAAGAAATCGCTCGCTACGAAAAGCAGATCAATACACCTAAGAAGAAATAAGCTTAGGAAAAAGTCAGCACAAAGCACAGATACCCGAATTCATCGTTGAGATTGAGCGAAAGGCCATTTTTTTGAGCAATTCGATAGGCCACGCTCGCCTCAACTCCGAAATGCCCTGGCCCCGGCATTGTTATGAAAGGCTTAAATACTTGATCGCATTGTTCACTTGATAAATTCACATTTTTGAAACTTAAAGTTAGCTGATATCCCTGCTCTGATCGTACCGCCTTCAGGTCTGCAGCTTGAGGCGGTAGAGCGGCGCTGACCAGATGCCCATAGCGAAAAAGAAAGGCCAGCATCACCTTCAACTGAAAGGGATCGCCACGAACGAGATCATTCGGCTGAATGCCATCGACCAGTAAATCGATCGGTTCTATCTCACGTGCTTGAGAGAGCAATTGTTGAACATGAACATCTTGCTTGGATCGCGTATCAGTGGCGGCACTGAGTTGCGACATCCCAGACATGGTCGAATCAAAACGTGCCAAATCACTCTTGAGAGAATTCACCTGTTTTAAAACGGGCTCCGTCAATCCGGCCTGACCTTTTTTTTGGAGCATCTCGATCTGAGCGAGACGCAGGCCCATAATGGCAACAATATTGCCAATGTCATGACCGAGAACGCCGAGACTTTGAGAGAGTGTTAAAATCGTGAGACGTTCTTCCTCGGTCATGATGCTATCACTTGTTTCACACGCTCCAGAAGACCGACAGGAGCGTAGGGTTTTCGCATAAAAAATAGCTTAGAATCGTTTTTTGAACTGAGTAACTCAGGCACATTTTCATCACCAGAGCAGATCATAACTGGAAGCGTGGAGGAGTACTCGCGAACTTTTGTATACAACTGCACCCCTGACATGAGAGGCATGCGTTGGTCTGTGAAAAGCAATCCGGTAGCACTCAAATTATTCTTGATATATTCGCAGGCCTTTATCGGATTATTAAAAATTTGAACCGTGAAACCCTCGGACTCCAGTAGTTCAGCCGACAATGCCAAAATATCCCGATCATCATCAACCATCACTATCGTGCATGCACTGTCCATTGGCACCTCAATCAAATTCTAATTGAACGCCATTGTTACACAAGCTCTGAAAAAATCATAGATAACATTTATTGATAAAACTGAGCAAAATTAACTCGACGAAAAATAAATCAGGATTACCATAAATATACATGTGTATGCTTGCTTGTCGTCTAATCATTTTGATTTGTCTTTTATCGACTCTCGCTTGTCAACGCAAAGAGCAAGCTGCCATTTTTTTGGATCTTGATAAAGTTTCTCCTACTACCATCACTCAGCGGCCGCTGATGAAATCTCTCAAACTCAAAGTGGCAATCTGTTCCATGATCACACCCCACATTGGTTCTAGCTATTACAGAATGCTGGCGGAATACCTGGGAGAAAAATTAAATCGTGAAATTTCACTAACAACTAAAGATATGCAAGCTGATATTAATAATTTTGTAGGAACCGATGATATTGACTTGGCCTTCGTCGGCGGTCAGACCTATGTGGAGGCGCATGAAAAAAATGGCGCGGAGATTCTCGTGGCACCTCAGGTGAGAGGGACCACAACCTATTATTCTTATATCATTGTTCCTTCAGATGCCCCGACGAAAAATCTCTCCGACCTGCGCGGCAAATCCTTTGCCTTCACTTATCCCACATCCTTGGCCGGGACAATTATTCCCACAATGGCCCTGGCGGCGATGAATGAAAAACCTGAAACCTTCTTTGCCAGCACCATCTTCACCTATTCCCATGACACTTCCATCGAAAGTGTCGCCAAAAAATTGGTGGACGGAGCTGCCGTCGATAGCTTGGTATGGCACTATATGGAAACCAAAGAGCACGATTTTACCAGTTACACCAAGATTATCTGGAAATCGGCCCCTTTTGCCACTTCTCCAGTGGTGGTGCGTAAGAATCTTAATCCAAAACTCAAGCAGGAATTAAAAGACATCTTTCTTAATCTGCACAATGATCCAAAAGGGAAAATCATTTTAAATGGACTGCTGATTGAAAAATTCGTAGAAACGAAAGACAGTGTCTACAGATCTATTCGTGACCTTAAAGGCCACTTTGGAAAAAAGAATTGATTATGCATTTTTTTAATTTCCAAAGTCTTAGATTTAAAATCATTTTCTTCGTCCTCTCTTTGCTTTTTTCAGGATTTCTTGGCCATTTTTTTCTCATCAAAAATATTATGAATAGGCATTTGGAAAACCAGCAGCATGAATTCGCCCTGACCATGGCCCGTGATCTTGCCGAAGATTGCTATGATCACATGATCACCGGAGATATTATCAAACTCTCGATCATCTTAGAGTCGCACCTTCGAACTTATCCCTTTCTTCGCTATGCTGTGGTGACAGATTCACAGAATAAAATCATGGCGCATACCTTTGCGGGAGGAATTCCCGATGATCTGGCAAAGTTCATAAACCAGCTTCAGACATCACCTGAATCCGTTATCACCCAAGAAGTTCAAACCGCCCAAGGCCCCCTCCATCACGTGCAATATCGCTTTGTTCACAATCTGGGGACCCTTCAGTTAGGTGTCGCCGATACTGAAAGGGCCAACGACTTAAGAGAAATGATGGGTTCTTTCATCTCTATGGGTAGCATCGTTTTTATTTTCATTGCCGTCATGGCCTTGTGGTTTTCTCTCAAACTCTCGCACGACGTCACTCAATTATCCAGCGCTGTAAAAGAATTAGAATTAGGAAACGAAAATGTTCAAACCCATATTCGTAGAAAAGATGAGATCGGCCAATTGGCCCTGGCCTTCAATTCCATGGCAACCAAACTCAAACTCACGAGCATCAGCAAAAATCAACTGTCAGATATATTGCGATCTTTAGACGAAATTCTCATCGTGATAAATTCTGAAAATCAAATTGAAATCAGCAATCCCGCCGTTCAAAAAATTCTTGGTTATGACATGCACGAACTAAAAGGACAGAATATTGATCTTCTAACCGGCCACACCAGCGTCCTCACCGATTTCATTGATAAGGAAATTCTCTTATTTTCCAAAGAAGGTGTGGGTATCCCCTTTATGGCAGGGCTATCGCCACTCATGGATTACAATGGACAACTGCGCGGCATGATCATGGTCGCCTCCGATTTGCGAGAGACAAAGAAAATTCAGCAACAGATGGAAAATGAAAAGGCCTTGGCCTTGCAAAGTGCCAAACTGGCGGCCTTAGGTGAAATGGCGGCCGGCATTGCCCATGAAATTAATACTCCCCTCACCATCATTCAACTGCTCGGCGATAAAATAAAAAGAGTTTGTGCAAAAACTCCTCTCGAGGTCTCGAAAATCTATGAAAGCTTAGAATTACTCAACAGCACCATTGGACGAATTTCAAAAATTATTCAGGGTCTCCGCTCCTTTGCCCGAAATGATAGTGACGCTCCCTATGAAAATGTTCCTGTGTCGAAACTCTTTGAAGACACACTGGTGCTCTGTCAGGAAAAATGTAAAAAGATGAGCGTGGACCTTCAGATCAATATCCCTCCTGACACTCTAGCTCTGTACGGAAACGCCATTCAACTTTCTCAAGTCCTTATCAATTTGATCTCCAATGCGGTGGACGCCATCGCGGACACCCCAGAGGCCTGGATAAAACTGGCCGCAACCGAAATTGGTAATAATATTGAAATCTCCGTGACCGATAGCGGTCATGGAATTCCCCCCGCGGTGGCGGAAAAAATCTTTAACCCGTTCTTTACCACCAAGGAAGTGGGCAAAGGCACGGGGATTGGGCTCAGTATTTCGAAAAATATTATGGATGCCCATAAAGGAAAAATTAATCTTGACCACACTTCTCCGAATACCCGCTTCAAAATTTTCCTTCCCAAAAATAACATCGTTGCGTAATTGAACAAAATGTATAACGACTTGACGGAACTCTTGCAAAGTCTCGTCCCAGACTTCATGATTAATGGGCCACAACAAGAGGTTCACTATGAATAAACTTATTAGTCTCAAACGAAAGACCATTCTTTTAACCATTGGCCTATTGGTCCTTGGCCTCTTTTCCTGCCAACATAACTTAAGTCACAAAGACCAAAGCAACGTCATCACCCCGAACAAAAACCAAGCGCGCTTTCTCGATGCGCCTTATGTGGTGTTGGTCTCGGTTGATGGCATGAGACATGACTATATCGAGCGTTACCATGCGCCCAATCTTCTCGATATGAAAAAAAACGCCCTGACTGCCGAGGCCTTCAGGCCTATTTATCCTTCCATCACTTTTCCCAATCACTACAGCATTATCACCGGGCTTTATCCTAAGAATCATCATTTGCTCGCCAATGATTTTTATGATCGCACTTCGGGCGAGCGATACCAGATGAGTGATAAGGGCCAGGTTCAAAATGGAAAATGGTATGGGGGCATGCCACTCTGGCTCGTGGCCGAGCGACAGGGCATGATCTCGGCCAGCTATTTTTGGGTTGGCTCCGACGTCGCCATTCATGGGCAATTTCCCAGCTATTATAAAGTCTACGACACCAAAGTGCCCAATGAGGTGCGAGTGGCGCAAGTCTTAGAATGGTTACACATGCCCAAGGAACAGAGACCGCACTTCCTCACTCTTTATTATAGTATCGTCGATTCCGCGGGCCATGAGTTTGGTCCCGAATCGAAAGAAGTCAAAGAGGCCGTGCTTGAAGTCGATCATTCCATTGGGGAGTTGATAAAAGGTTTAGAGGCCCTGGACAAAGAAGGTGTGCCCACCAATCTTTTTATTGTCTCTGATCATGGCATGCAAACTATCGATCCCAAAAAAGTCGTCGCCATTCCACCGGAACTGTTAGGCAAAGATTACATCTTCACCGGACGCGGGGCCTTCAGTATGGTGTACACCACATCTCCAGAGAAAACGGCAGAGGCCTTAAAACTTCTGAAGAAGGTCCCCCATATCAAGGCCTATAAACGAGAAGACACTCCAAAAGCCTGGCATATGGATACTGAGCTAGCGGGTGATATTATCGTTCAGGCCGACCCTGGCGCCTATCTGACCCAAGCCCCCAAAAAAGAAACCAAGAAAAATACTTCTGGCGGAACCCACGGATATGATCCTAATCAATCCAAAGACATGGGCGGAATCCTGATTGCCAAGGGACCCCTTATTAAAAATGGGAAGATTGGAATCATCGAAAATATAAATCTTTATCCCTTTTTGGCCGCCTTACTTGGCCTGGAAGTCACTGACAAGATTGATGGGGAACTTAAGTTCTTGAAACCTTTCATGAACAAAAATTAAAAAAAAATTATCCTGCTTTTTTTATGTCACTCATCTTTGGGCGATTGCTTCCCTTGATAATGAGCCTTTCTAATTCTATGACAATTTGTTCATCTGTTAACTTCTCAAAATCACTTTTGGGAATTTTACTTAGCGCGTCTAGTATGCGTTTTTCTTGATCTTCTTCATGTTCGTTTAACCAATGCAGAAAATTAATGAGGCCCATTTCTCACTCCCCCAAACCGCCGATGAGATAGTTTAAGCGGCCGCTTAACAAGAAGAAAGTCCCTTCAATTTTTGCCTGACATTCTTCCGCTTGACGAGGTTGTAGACGAATTGGGCCTGCCCAACTATAGTGCCGCAAAGTTTACCATTACTGCACTAAGGAGAAGACCATGAAACATGTTCTCGCGCTGGCCCTTGGCCTTGCATTGTCTGCATCAGCTTTTGCTTCCCATATCGTTCCCTTAAAAACAGAACTCTGCGGACAGGTTGCTGGACTTCAGAACTGGACCTTCGAAAGAAGCGGCAATGTAACCAATGATGTTCCTGATTACCAAGGATATGTTAGCGTGGCCTTTTTACCGACAGTCATTGAAGGTCGCACGGTTCAAACAACTCAAAGATTTTCAGTAAAAGATCTTGTTTGGGACAAAGAATTCAAAACTCTTTTCTTCCAAGGAGAAGAAGGTGTGACCGTATGTGGAAAACGCACCGCCTTTGGTGTTCGCTTAAGCAAGTCTTGTGGACTTAAATTTCAAGTAAAAGAAGTCGTTCAAAGTACAGAATGTAACAATCTTCAGGCCACAAGTTTGGAAGGCATGTTTTTTGTTAAATAGTTTCATTGGAAAATTGCGATCAAGTCAAGGCCACTTTTCTAGGTGGCCTTTTTTTATTCCGTTTTCAACCCTTTGACGACGCGCTCATAAATATATCGTGCCCAATGCGCGGCCTTGATTTTTCCCTCAGAACAAGAATCGAAATGGACACCGTCTGTGTCACAGGGATATTCCATTCCGCCCGGAACTTGATCGGCGCGACTGGAAATAAAAGTGCAGTATTGGGCGGTATCGGCCATGGCGGCGAGAAGCATTTGGTACAGTCGATCCTGTTTTTCCTTGGGCTTCTTTTTGAAATCGCCATCAGGTGGCCCGACCCAAAAACAGCGCACGTTGGCCTCGCGAGCGGCCTCCACCATTTTTACCACGGTGGCCTTCTGACTATTGAACATGGCATCGGTATCGAGGGAGTTAATTTGATTGGCGCCCAAACCGATCACCACCACTTCGGGAGCTGTGGGCGTGGTAAATTCTTTGCTCATATTTTTTAAAAGGGCGACAAAGGAAGGGGTTTTCATTTCAGTCGCGCGCATCGCTTTTCCACTGGGGTGGGCCTCAAAATGTCCGCATTTTGTCATGGCCCAAGGGGCATCGGAAAACCAGCCCAAGGGGGAGGAACCGCAAGAACCATAAGTCGCGACCACATTGCCATCGTAACTAAAATGAGCATGAATCATGGTCCCATACGACTGGGCGGTGTGACTGTCGCCGACAATCAAAATGCGTCTGGCATTTTCGGCGGAGAACAGTTGCGAAGCAAACAAAAAACTCAAAAGTATTATGATTTTCATAGGCCCGAACTCTATAAGAAAAAAACATCATCGACAATTAAAGCGAACTTTTTTCACGCTTCCGAACGTTTTTCGTAGAGCCGAAAGGTAAAGCCAGGCGACAATCCCTGGGCAGGGTAAGCCTGTTCTTCCAAGATGTTATAGGCAGAAAAGTCGACCTCGGGGAAAAAGGCATCGGCCTCACCGTCAAAATCGATATGATCGATATAGAGACGATGGGCCAAGGGAAGCATCATGGTGTAAATCTGGGCCCCGCCACACACAAACAACTCTTGCACATTATTTTGGCGGGCATACCTCATGGCATCCAGCGAATTGGCGAAGGCATGAATATTGGCGGCCGAATCCTGGGGAAAAAGTTGCAACATTTTCTCATCGTGACTCAGGACCAACATCTTTCGTCCTGGGAGAGGTCGACCGATGGAGTGAAAAGTTTTTCGGCCCATCAGCAGGTGATGGCCCATGGTCAGCTTCTTAAAAAGCTTTAAATCTTCCGGAATATGCCACAAAAGACGGTTATCTTTCCCGATTTGATTGTGTTTTCCAATGGCAGCAATAATTGAAATTAGCATAAGACCGTCACACCGCTATTGGTGCCTTGATAGTTGGATGAGATTGATATCCTACAACTTCAAAATCTTCAAATTTAAAATCAAAAAGACTTCTTACATCGGGATTTATTTTCATGCTGGGCAAAGGATAGGGCGAGCGGGAAAGTTGTAATTTCGCCTGTTCGACGTGATTGAGATAGAGATGAGCGTCGCCCAAGGTATGAATAAATTCACCCAGACCCAAATTCGACACCTGCGCGATCATCATGGTGAGGAGGGCATAGGAAGCGATATTAAAAGGCACACCCAAAAAAATATCGGCCGAACGCTGATAGAGCTGGCAGGACAATTTCCCTTCGGCGACATAAAATTGCATGAAAGCGTGACAAGGAGGCAGGGCCATCTTACTTAACTCACCCACATTCCAGGCGCTGACAATCAGTCTCCGGGAATTTGGATTTTCTTTGATTTGTTGGAGAAGATCACTCATCTGATCGATGGTTGCGCCTTCAGCCGTTTTCCATCGCCGCCATTGGGCACCATAAACCGGCCCTAAATCACCTGCAGAATCGGCCCATTCATCCCAGATAGAAACTTTGTTTTCCTGGAGGTAGCGAACGTTGGTGTCGCCGCTTAAGAACCATAAAAGTTCATGAATGATAGAGCGCAGATGCAATTTCTTGGTGGTCATAAGAGGCAAGCCTTGGGCCAGATTGTAGCGCGATTGGTGGCCAAAGAGCGAAAGAGTCCCTGTCCCGGTGCGATCATTTTTTTGCACACCGTGATCTAAGACATGTTGCATGAGTTCTAAATATGGCCTCAAAATTACTCCTGGTTTCGGCAATTCTATAATGAGATAATGCCAGTTGAATATAGATTTTGCCGAAGGAGATGGATGTGCCACCTGTAATCACTGGATTAGAACGTTTTATCAATGACTCTGACGTTCAAAATTTAATCAAAGGTAATGTTGGCCTCTTATGCCATAGCGCTTCTATCGATCGCAACTACACGCTGTCGGTCTTTCATTTGCAAAAGATTTTAGGCGGCCGGCTGAAAAAACTCTTTGGCCCGCAACATGGACTGGTCACGGATGTGCAAGACAATATGGTTGAATCCAAGGATTATCTTCATCCTTTTTTTAAACTTCCTATCCATAGTTTATATTCACAAACACGCATTCCAACTGACGAAATGCTCAAAGGATTAGACACCATCGTGGTAGATCTTCAAGACGTCGGCACACGGGTCTACACCTATATTCACACTCTGACTTTGCTGATGGAAAAATGTCGCGAAAAAAATATCAAAGTAGTGGTTTTCGACCGGCCCAATCCCGTGGGCGGCATGATGGTCGAAGGCAATGTTCTCGAAAAAGGTTTTGAAAGTTTTGTCGGTCGCCATGCCATTCCCCAGCGGCATGCCCTCACCATTGGAGAAATTGCCCGACTGGCACAACGCTCTTTTGGGGCGGACTGCGATTTGGAAGTCGTCTCGATGTTGGGCTGGAAGCGAAATATGTTTTTTCACGAGACAGGACTGCCCTATGTGTTGCCTTCGCCCAATCTTTCTTCGCCTGAGAGTACCTACGTCTATCCCGGAACAGTTTTATTTGAAGGAACTAATGTGAGCGAGGGACGAGGCACCACCCGCGCCTTGGAGATTATCGGCCATCCCAAAATTGAGCCCTTCGGTTTTTGTCAAAGGTTAGAGAAACGAATTCTCGAGTGGAAAATCGAAGGCGTGCGAGTACGTCCAATTATCTTCAGACCAACATTTCATAAATTTCATGATGTCTCATGTGGTGGTCTGCAAATTCATCCTACTGCCCCACTTCGCTTTCAGTCGTGGCGTTTTGGGCAAATGCTGGCGCGAGCATTTTTCGAAGAACTTGGGAGCGATTTTGAGTGGAGCAAAAAACCCTACGAGTATGAATTTACCCGTCTGGCGATCGATTTGATCAACGGCACAGACAAAGTTAAGAAGTGGTGTGAAACAGACGGACAATTGAACTCTCTCATCAAAATCGAACAACTTGGGCGCGATGAATATTTGAACAAGAGAGAGAGCATTTTACTCTACTAGTTTTTTTGGTCGCTCCGCCTAGTATGCAGTTTTTTCTAGTGATAAAATCTTCGGCATGGTCACTGCTCAACAAGTATTAATTCTCGACGACGATCCCGATATCATCAATTTTCTCACGCATGAGTTAAAAAAAATTGGTGTCGAGGTCAGTCCTGCTGCCAATGCCGACCAGGCGCTGAAGTTGTTGAATGCCAATCAATATCTGTGTGCCATTGTGGATATCGTCTTAGGCCCCAACATGACCTCAGAAAAAGTCATTCAATTTTTGAAACAAGGGCCGGTGGAAAGCGCTCGTAAAACTCCTCTCATCATTACCAGTTCCTTCATGAATCCTGATTACGCAAAAAAAATTGAAGAAAAAGGCATCAATATCTACAAGGCGATTCCAAAACCATTTAAACCGGGACAACTCTCCAAGGTTGTCACCACTTTGCAAGCAGATTTGAAATCCGGATTGTTTACTCCCATTGATCCAAAACTGCTCTATGAGGATGAGAACTCAGAACCCGTGGTTGCCTCACCCAAGACAGCTCTGGCGGATCTTGATGATCGGGTGGTGCACGTTGAAGAAGCGTGGGAGCAACACAAGGTTAACTCAGCGGTCATGGCCCAAGATGATATCAACTATCGAAACGAAGAGGGTGAAAGTGCGCTGATGATTTTTGCTTCCAAAGGCCGGGCGGATCTGGTGGGAAATCTGCTGTCACTTGGCGCCGATCCCAATATAAAATCACGCAAGGGGAGAACGGCCATCCACTATGCTGTGACAAGCGGTAGTACAGAAATCCTCAATCTTCTGATTGCCGCCGGAGCAAAAGTTAACGCCCGTGATGATGATAACAAAGATGCTCTTTTTCTGGCGATGTTAAACGGTGACTATCTTTTGGTTGATTATCTGATCAATCATGGCGCCAGACTGGATGCCAAAGTCGAAGGAAAATCTTATCTCTTCTGGGCGCTGGAAACAGATCAGTTACCGATCTTCAACCGTCTGTTGGCGGCCGGGGCGGACCCGAAAGTTAAGAATCCTCAGGGAAAAGATTTGAAACAGCTAGCGCGTGAAGCAAATAAAAACCATTTTCTGCGCATCATTGGAACTTTAGGAATTTAAATACGAATGCGGGCATTGGCACGACGAAGTCTTTCAAGCAGAGTGTGAACCAAGGCCTTGTACCACACCGGCAATTCCTCAAAAAACTTTTCAAATTTTGCGCTCGGGATGACGGTCAATTCACAGTCATTGATCGCCTTGACCGAGGCGCATCGTGGCTGCTTGTCGAGAAAGGACATCTCACCCACGACTTCGCCAGCGTAGATGGTGCCAATCTGTTTTTCAGTATCACCGACTTTTTTCAAAACCGACATACTGCCTTTTTGCAAAAAATACATTTGTGAACTCTCTTCACCTTCGCGAATGAGATAATCACCTTTTGCAACATTTATTGTTTCATTACTCATGGCCTTCCACCCTCAAAATTTGCTTACCCTATTATACCCATAACTCAGACAAATCCAAAAAGTCCTTTTTGCTTGACCACAGATGCCACAACAGTGGGAACCATACTCTCCCAACCCGGCTCCTTGTTTTCAATCATTTTAACCACCGTTCGCGACCAGATATGGAAATAAGCTTTATTATAAGTTTTGATATCGATAAAAAATCCCATTTCAATCAGATAGCGCAATAGGCCACGGGCCTTCTCAGAAACATGACAATTATTGACGGTAATAAGTTCACCGGTCTTCTCGTCTTTAGTCGGGTACACATACATTCGTCCCTTCTTACCCACCGTCTGTCCAAGAGCGCTTAAAGGCTCATCAACATTCAAGATGGCCTCCACGGTGTAGGTGCTCACCACATAGGCAATTTTCAATTTGCTCATGGGTGCCAAATAATTACTCAAGGACCATAAGGTTTCTTGATTGGAAATCAAAACGTTT
>JAHFAA010000282.1 GCA_023250775.1 Bdellovibrionales bacterium | reverse complement strand
AAAAAGTGAGCCGAAGCTAATTAAATTACAGTTGGCAAAACGACCATTTTCAAAACGCGCAAACCAGTCGTCAAAAATGGCCTTGATGGCCTTGGTATTTTGTTCCAGGGTGGCATAGGACGAATCGGTGAGTTCTTTTAAGGTTGCTAGTCCGCCCGCCATCGCAAGAGGGTTGGCGCTCAAAGTTCCCGCTTGATAGACCGGACCCACTGGGGACAATTTTTCCATAATACGTCTAGGCCCGGCGATAGCACCGACAGGTAAGCCACCACCAATCACTTTCCCATAGGTCACGATATCAGGAGTAATGCCGGTCAAGGCGGCCATGCCTCCAAAGGCAACACGGAAACCGCTGATGACTTCGTCAAAAATAAGCAGAGAATCGTGTGCTTTTGTGATTTTACGTAAAAGTTGTAAAAATTCCTTTCTTTGGAGAAGAAGACCGTTGTTGGCGGGCAGTGGTTCCACAATCACAGCGGCGATTTCTCGTCCATAACGTTTGAAGGCCTCTTCAACTTCTCGATCAGAATCAAGTTCGAGGACAATAGTGTCTTGAGCGACGCCAACAGGCACACCGGCCGAGGAAGCACTTGGTTCTGTCGCCAGGCCTGAACCGGCCTTGATCAGCATGCTGTCCGTGTGACCGTGATAGCAGCCATTGAATTTAATAATTTTATTTCGACCGGTAAAACCACGCGCCAGTCTTAGTGCCGTCATCACGGCCTCAGTGCCAGAATTCACAAAACGAATTTGCTCGATAAAGGGCAAGCGTGAAACTAAATAATCCGCCAATTCTAAGCTGTAGGGTTCGGCAGCGCCAAAACTCCATCCGCGATTTAGGGCCTCACTCAATTTGGCATGAACTTTTTTATTGGCATGGCCGAGCAAGAGAGGCCCAAAGCTCATGCAAAAATCAATATAACTTTTTCCTTCGACATCGTAGAGAAAAGCATTTTCGCCTCTTTCGAAAAAGATCGGCCCACGATGGAGCCCCTTAAAACTGCGCACAGGCGAGTGCACGCCGCCGGGGACTAACCTTTTTGCTTTTTCAAATAATTCAAGTGAAGTCGACATGTCGAGATCCTCCGATCCAGTCTTTAAATTCTTGTATTCCCGTAAGAGGAGTGACTGTTAAATGATTGTTCTGGAATTCTGTATACGTTTTACCTAGGCCACAAAAGTGTTGGCAATTTTTTATTTCAGGAAAATGTTTTAGGTAATGCTTGTACTGTGGGTAAGAAGACCAATAGAAAGCATCACATTTTGCCAATCCAACTTTCACTTGGGCATCGGGTTCTTGAAAATTGCGCTCATAGCAAGCGATAATTTTGCCAAACGCACTTTTGGATTCTGAGTGGCTAAGTGCAAAACGCGGCCAATCTTTTTTCTCAGGGGCCAAGAGAGCAAAAATACCATTGTTGATGAAGGCCTCAAGCTCATGCTCACCACCAAAATCTGCGGCGGCGCAGACCCAATGACCTTGCTTCGCAAGCGACATCATGGTTTTCGCGCCACTGGCAAAAATCAAATGCGATGGTTTTACTTTCTTTTTGTCAGGGGCCGCATGGGAGCTGGCAACCAAGAGAAGGGCCTTTTCTGGTAATTGATAGTCGAGTGGTCGGGTCTGCATCAAAGAGTCATAAATGAAGGTCGATTCACCCGCCATTTTTTTCTTCTCATGCACGCCAATGAAGGCATTCCGGCCATTCCATTTTGGCAGCGCCGTATTGCAATAGAAGTCTTCAACAATTTTATTATCATGAAAGCCGCGAATACTGTGGATATCGTGGCCGTGCACTTGTCCACAAAAAATGCCGATGGCCAGATGGCAACCGCCACCAAAAGCTTTAAAAATTTTGCGCTCAGATTTCACACAGTGAGCGGTCTCAGGATGTTCAAGTTTCTTAAGTAGGCGACGTAAGACACCGGAGTCTTCAGCATCAATGCTGGTGCGAATTTCTATCGCCAAGGCCCCCTGGGCGGCAGCACCGGGAAAATAGGTGCGAGGTAGAATCATAAAATCCAGTCCAACCAGTAACTCGCTTAACTGGGCGGCAGAATCGGGATCACGTGAGAGGCGAGTCAGTCCCGCCAAGGCCAAGGTAATGGCGTCATATTCTCCCTGCTGGAGTTTTTTGATGCGTGTGTTGACGTTGCCCCGGAGAATTTTGGTTGTCACCGTAAGAGCATTTCCATCTTTTTTGGGAGGGAGGAAGGACGGAAGATATTTTTCAAGATTGTGAATTCTCCTGGGAGCACTGGTTCCAACCAAAAAAGCTGCGGCCAGGCCATCACAGATTTTTTGTTTCGTTTCTTTCCTGATCAAAAGAATATCGTGACAGAAAGCGCGCTCAGTAATGGCGCCCATTTCAATGCCATCAGGACGATCACTGCCAAGATCTTTATAAGAGTGCACCACCAAATCAACTTTTTTACTCAGCATGGCCTCATCCAACTCGCGAGTAAAAAAATCCTTTCCCTCAAGCTGCCAGAGTGGTTTATCCACGATCTGATCACCTTGAGTTTTGATAATATTAAATTCAAATTTATGGGGAGAAATGCTTTCGAGAGAGGCCTTGATGAATCTGGCCTGGGTTAGGGCCAGTAAACTTCCTCGAGAGCCGATGGTGTAGGTACGTGCTTGTTCATTCGCGTTCATGGGGCCACCTTAATATAGGGATAAGAAGAATATACCGGCGAAGAAGCTCTAGGCAAATTGCAGCTCCTCCCATCCGAAAGGGAAGGCAGCAAAGGAACCCAAAACACGCTTTTGGGTCAGTTGTTCGATGGCCTCATGCGCTTTCTGCACTTGAACCAATTTTGCTTCGTCGAAACGTTGCCCTAAATTGAGCAGGTCTGAGAGGCGGTAAACGCCTTCTTCCGTTCCTAGAGATGTTTTGATGATCGAAGGTTTTCCTAAATCGATAAAAACGTTACCGGACCAATTTTCAAAAAAAGAAGGGACAAAGAGGATTTCGTCGGCACCAACGGTATTGATAATGGCCGCGATATGCTCCAGACCGGTGGCCTGTTTGAAATCAAGAGGCCAGGCCACGGCGCTGCCGCCACAATCTTTCGCGAGAGTGGCCAATTTTTCAGGATTGCGACCTGTGAAATTCAAACCCCAATTTTTTCCAAGAAGTTTGGCGGTATCGTAGGCCAATTGACCTGTTCCAACGATCAGCACTTGTCCTTGCACATTATGGTTTTGCAACACTCGTTTTGCCAGGCCGGCATAAGAGTATTGGCCAATGGATTGGAGGTGTTTTGTCTTGATCTCCTTACCATCTTTCATGAGTTTTTCGAGAATATTTCCACACACTGCATTGAAGGCGGGAGAAGATTTATAGTCGTCATAGGCCTTTTTAAATTGTCCGGCCACTTCACTTTCACCTAGAAGACGACTTTTGAGTCCGGTAATGACTTCTAAAAGGTATCGGTAGGCCTCAATGCCGTGGTAGGCTGAGAGGCCGTGCATGCCGTTGTCATTGAAGTAGGCGAGTGCCTCACCTGGCCATACTCCTAATCCTACGAGGAGTCTGCGTTGGCAGGTGCTCATTTCAAATAATTGGGCCTTCAAATGGGCCGGTAGCTCGGTGGCAGGTGTTGAGGGACCTAAATTTATGGCGGTGAGTGTTTCGTACATACGTCCTTCCGCTTGTTTTTCGTATTGGCCCAATCTACTCCTGTTGTTATGCAGAAGTGTCATCGAATTGTAGAAAAGTATTTTTTATATTTGTGATCTATGGTATTGATTTTTATTGTTTTTAGTTGAGATGGGGGAAGTTATGGAACTTATTTTTAAACGAGATGGGATTTTGAAGCGTGGAAGGGGAATGACGTTCGATGACCTCCTTTTGGTCCCGCAATATTCTGAAATTTCCTCCAGAAAAGGGCCAGTTCTTGAATCGCAAGTGACTAAAAATTGGCGACTTCAAATACCTTTTATTACTGCCAACATGGACACCATCACAGAATCAGAGATGGCCATTGCCATGGGAAAATTAGGCGGTTTAGGCATCATCCATCGTTTTATGTCTCCCGAGGCCCAGGTAGAGGAAATTAAAAAGGTACGCAAGAATTTTGATCAATGGAAAATCGCCTTACCGATAGCTGCCTCTATTGGAGTTAAGGAAGAAGGGATGCAAAGGGCCGATTTATTAGTTGAGGCCGGAGTTGATATTTTAACAGTCGATATTGCCCATGGTGATTCCGTTTTGATGGTGGAAACTCTGAACTATGTGAAGAAAAAATATCCTAAGATTGACGTCATCGCCGGCAATGTTGCCTCTGGTGATGCGGTCAAAAGATTGGTTGACGCCGGTGCGGATGCCATTAAGGTCGGAATTGGGCCTGGATCCATGTGCACCACTCGTATTATCACAGGACATGGTGTTCCCCAGTTGACGGCAGTGGCCTTGAGTGTAGAAGTCGCCAAGAAATATCAGGTCCCCGTTATTGCCGATGGTGGGCTCAAAAATTCAGGTGATATTGTGAAAGCTCTTGCCGCCGGTGCGGATACTGTTATGGTTGGTTCGATGGTGGCTGGTACTCTTGAGACTCCGGGTGAAATGAAGAGCGGAAAAAAGATCTATCGTGGAATGGCCTCCAAAGATGCCCAGGTTTCCTGGCGAGGTGAATTGCCTCGAGGCATGGCGGCTGAAGGCGAGGCAACCCTGGTTCCCTGTAAAGGTCCGGTGGAAACCGTGATCTTAGAACTGACGGGGGGCCTACGATCGGGAATGACCTATATGGGAGTGTATTCCATTTTGGCCATGCACGATAAAGCGCTGTTTATGGAAATGAGTGCCGCAGGCCTCTATGAGTCCAGACCCCATGGCGTGAGAAATTAATCAAAAAGGTCTCTATGCTAACAACCATGCAGAAGAAAGTTTTGTCCTATCCCTGTCTCGCCGATCGGATCAAAGACAATGTTAATGACAAGGCCAAAGTATTAAAAAATTTAAAAGAGATCGCTGCAACCTTTTCTAAATCAACTCTTGATTCTTTCGGACGTGTTCTCGATCCAGTGGTTGGTTATCTCTACGACAATATCAACTTTGATCTTCCATCGGGCATGGATTTAAAGAAATTGCTTAAAGAAAACCACGTGGTCTTGGTGCCCAATCATCAGAGTCATGCGGACTATTTGGCCTTAAACTATATCATTCATAAGTACTACAAGGTTCCTGTCTTCATTGCCGGGGGGATCAATCTTGATATTTTTCCCATTGGCAGAATCTTTCGAAACTCGGGATGTTTTTTCATTCGACGTTCTTTTGCCAACGATATTTTGTACAAGCTGACTCTTGAGGCCTACCTGTATTATTTATTGGGAGAGGGGCAAACGATTGAATTTTTCTTTGAGGGTGGTCGTTCACGAACGGGCAAACTTTTGCCACCTCGCTTTGGACTTTTTCACATGCTACTTGAGGCCCACTCACATCTTTCTGAATTGGTGAAACGGCCACTCATTTTTCTACCAGTAACCATCGCCCATGAATACGTGCCCGAGCAAAAATCTCTGGCGCGAGAGATGTCAGG
>JAHFAA010000281.1 GCA_023250775.1 Bdellovibrionales bacterium | reverse complement strand
TTGGCAAAAGTCCCCCCACCCATTCCAAAGGGTTTGGGAGTTTGGCCTAAAATATTTTTTGCATTTGCCTGAATCAATTTCACCAGAAGATTGTCTGGTTCAACTTCGTGAGGGATAGAACAATTTTCTTCTTTAAATTCAAACTTCCCCTTGATTCCTTTGGTAAGCTTTTTCAATTCTTTGATGATGCCGGCCGCGCTTTGTCCGGGGAGATATCGGATATCGAGAGAAATATCGCACTGGCCGGCGACAATGTTCGAGGCCTGGCCACCTTTGATGATTCCAATATTCAGTGACGGTGCCTTCAGATATTTATGCGCTTTAAATTTCATTTTAAATTTCTTGAGTTTCACAATAAATTCGCTCATAAGCGAAATGGCATTGACACCTCGTTCGGGGGTGGAACCGTGGGCCTGTTTTCCGATGGCCGTCACCTTGACTCCCAACCTTCCTTTTTCCGCGATATCAATTTTTTTCATATTGTGACCAACATCAGGAATGATGGCATAGGTCGGCGTGAGAATTTTATGATCCAGCAGATACCCTAGCCCCGGATCTTCTTCTCCTGGCTCCCGATACTCTTCATTGGCGATGGCGGCCAAAACAAATTTACCTTTGAGCTTCACACCACATTCTTTAAATGCTTTTAGGCAAGCGAGAGTGGAAGCAAGCGGCCCTTTATCATCTAAGACCCCTCTTCCATAAATGAATCCGTCTTTTACATACGCGGTGAAGGGATCGGAAGTCCATCCATCTCCAGCGGGAACGACATCCATATGCGAGGCGACCAGCAAGGAGGGTTCCTCATCGCCGAAAGACGCAACAAGATTGGCCCTGCCTTTTACACTCTCATAAATTTGATATTTGATGTCGAGCTTATCGAGTTCCCTTTTGACGATTTCCACCACGGCACTTTCGCCACCGGGAATCGTCAGATAGGGATGCTCTGATAAATTCGCTTTTGGAACATTGACCGTTTTTTTCGACACCATTTCGCTCAGAATCTGAATGGTGTAGGCGCTGATTTTCTCGTTGTTTGTCTCAAAATAATTTTTTAGTTTCGTCTTCATGTATTATTCCTAGAGTTCTTGTTTTAAATAGCGCATGTGGATCGCTTCAAAAATGGAAGATGTTGAATCCTTGATGATATCGTCGTATTGCATATCATAATCATCAATATTGTCGGCGTTTGATCCATTGGCATTTCTTAGAGTTTCGGGAGTTCCGGGACCTCCCAAACTGAGGGCGCCAGCAGCGCCGTGCTCACTTGGGGCCTTCAGATTCTCCATCTTACGCGTAAACTTGCGTGCCCCTAAAGGCCCGAGCGTTTTGAAAAACTCTTTCAACCGCGCAATCACGGGTTTCATTCTTTGCCCACGCGACGCCATGGCCTTATCCGCCACCGTTGGTGGAGTGCTGATGTCGCTCATGCGTTTATTGTAACTATTGCGCACTTCCGCCGGAAAACTGTTAAAGGTCCGTTGCACACGATTGGTAATATCTTTTTTCAATTTTTCGGTTTCGCGAGAAAAATCCAGAGGCTGACTTTTGTTTTTCACCAGATTCTGATTAACCGCTTTTTGCAAAATACCAAGTTCTGCATCGAGACCTTTTTGCTTTGCTGTCATTCTCGAACCATAGAACATCGCCTGACTCTTATCACCGTTGGCAACGTTGGAGGAAAAGTTCTTCAAATCTTTAATCGTTTCCATCTGATACTTGAAGGCCTTTGGAGAGATCTCTTTGGGCATTGGAATTTCTTGCGGAAAGTTGAACTGCTTACAGCTCCCCTGAGAGGCACAGTTACAGGTTTGATCAATCCGCATGGAGTTGTCTCCTCCCACCAAACAGTTCTGTCGATTGCTGGCGGCATACGCCAGAGGAACACTCATGATCTCATTTCCAAGCGTGGTGAATTTTTTGATGATTTCTTTGCCCTGCTCCCAGTAGGATTCAGGTTTTTGCGGGCCTTGCCATTCACTGCCATCGTCTTTCCAACCTTGATTCCCCATGGTGCGCTCCATGGCACTAATGATGAGCGAGACCTTGTCTGTGTAGCTTTGCATGAGGGCCCCGGCATTATGTAAGAGGACTCCGGCGGAAAAACCAATTCCTGCTCCCGCCGCCAGGAAAATCGACCGGGCGATTCCACTGGCCTTACCACTTAAAACGGCAATCAAAATTTGCATCACAATGCCGACGACAAGCCCGATGCTGAGACCGACCACCAGGCTGACGGCATCATGCCCGAGAATCTTGTCAATTTTATCTTCCACTTCTTTTTGATTAAATTTTTTAAATTTGCCAGGATCGGCCGCTTGACCGGAACCAGAACCAGACCCGGTGGCGGAACCAGAACCGAGGCCGGAATCTGACCCCGATCCCGTGTCGTCTTGAGCGCGCGCCACTGAGAACAGAGCATGAATCATACTTCGCGATAAAGATGATGGAGCTTCAGCTTCGGCATATTTTCGTCCTGGCATTTGAAGATGAGGTGGCGGGCCGGCATCGCCTGTACAAGCGCCGAGGACCCACCAGTTGGAGAAAACTTCGGCCATGGCAACTGCTGAGGCCGCAGTCAGAGCAGCGGCATAGATATAAGTATTACGAGATTTATCATTGATAATATCGGTCACCTTCTGCATGGTTTCGCGCGTGTACTTCAGCATCTTGAGCTGGTTCACGGCACCCTGCCCCGCTTTCTCAACATGATCAAGAAAGGTCAATCCTTTTTGCTTGAGGTCGGCGGCGCTCAGGCCAGCACTTTGCGCTCTGGTCATGCAGTCATGAATGGCGGTGCTGGCATCGTTATATCCTGCGTGGGCCTGATCAAGACACTCTTGAGGAGTGCCTGTTCCACTCCCACTGCCTAACCCAGGAACAGGGACACCTGGGATTGCAGGAACACAGCCGGCGACTGAGGTCATGACACCGCTACCAGTGCTTTGCAGTTGTCCCACAAGATTCTTGCAAGTGTTGTAAAGATCCGTCACTTCTGTCGAAAACGTTTTACCTTGAGTGACAAGGCCGTTGGCCTCGTCTTGTAATGCCTTCACATCATCCAAGGTGACCTGGACCGATTTTTGTCCCTCATTGATCAATTTGGTAATTCTATCAACCAAATCTTTGTACTCGAAGGCCAGAGCAATTTCCAAACCAACGTAAGTCATGGAGCCTGCGATATAAACCCAGACGGAGGCGCGTGAAGCACAACCTATGAGGTGAAACCACGAGCCAATGGCCCAGCCCAAGACCAAAAGGACGTGCAGGCCAAGCCCTGTGGCGGTGGGCATGGCGGCATCCAGCCCCTTGTTCATCTGATCGACAGCAAAATCCTGCGCCACATCGGCAAAATTTCGTGGTGGCATGTACTGGAGATCTTCGTCTGTCAGGCCCATCATTTTCAAAGCGTCGCGCTCTTCGGGATAATAGGGAGTGATCCCATCGGGAAGTTTTCCTGTGGCCTTCCAATCATCATAGGCCTTTTTCCAATCGGTATTGAGAACGTCAGAGGCCTTATTATTATCTAAGATTCTCCGAACGAAGGAGTCAGGAATCGAGGCCGAATCCTTGGTCAGTGCATCCGTACATTGCTTCTGAACCGGGCCGGCCTTGTCGCTGATCACAATGCCCTGATCACGCAGGCCCTGACTGCGATTCATCAGGTCTGTTCCTCTGGCGATACAGTCGGCGACCTGGGCGGGACTAACAATCGCCTGGCACTGCTGAGTGAAGGTAATGGCATCTCGACCGACATCAAAGCCCTTATTGATGAGATCATCAAACTCGGTAAAAATGCCATTGACGTCCGCGATACATTTATTGATTTCTTCCAACGAAGGAACCTTGTGAGGGGCAATAAGTTGGTCGAGCTTTTTGGGATCAAGCGCCGAATCGGCACACATCTCGGCGATGCGCGACTCTTGCACCTGGGCCTGATACAGTCGATCGATCTGCGTCTGGGTCAAGCCGTTCACGCATTGATCGGCCGTCACCTTGGCCTGGGCCAAAGGTGCAAAGCTGATGATAAAAAGCGCAGGAATACAAAGCGCACTAGTCAACTTTTTATAAGAAATCATAGTGCATAAAGCTTGGCATCATTCGCCACGATTTTCCACAGAATTTTGAGGCGGAACGATGACAGACTTCCACTCTCGCGCCCGTTGTTTGGGATTACATCGGGTTGGCGACTTGAGAAAGATTATTTTGCGTCGAAACGAATCATCAATTCTATTCAATGAATAAAATCCTTCTAGTAACTCTAGGATTGGAGCTTTCCCCAAACAGGTGAAAAATACGGGCCTTGTGGTGAGAAGCTTTTTAAGCTCCGCTCCCACAACTTTAAACTTCAAACGCTTGGCCTTAAAGGCCTCAAACAAAATTTTGTCACTGGGGTTCTTGCTCGAATTTTTCGCAATCATAAATTCGGCCACAATGTTTGCCATAGCAATGCCATGCTTGCCCAAAAAGTTTTTTTTCTCTTCATTGGTTTTGGGTTGAGCTTCCTCGGGAGAAAGAGCAAGCGTCAGCACCTTCCAAAAATGATTGTGCGGACTATGGTAATAAAAGGGCGCGAGCGGCACCTCGTCGGCAATTGATCGGGCGATGCGAGAGGCCATGGTTCCCAGAATAACAAAGTGAACTTTCCCGCGCGGGATAAATTCTTCAATTTGATCTTTTACGCTAACCCTATTCAACACCATAGATATTAATATCGTCATAATGAATAGTGGTGGCAACAGGGACCTGCAAAATATTTAAATCTTCGCGCAAAACCTGCTGCTGCAAATTAGTCAGCCTTTCTTCTCTCTGATATTCACTATCGAGAAAATAATCCGAACCTATTTTTATAGGAAAATGGTTGCCACAAAAGAATTTGAGAAGGCGCATGGAACAGGGATGCTGATTCAATTCCGAAATTTGCGGTTTCTCGGCATAGATGGTTGTTCCATTATCCAAAACAAAATATATATGCGCGGCCAAATCGTGCCAGAATTTTATTCTTTTTGACTTCTCCCAACCTAAATCATCGTTCAAAACAATCATGCTGCATCTTAATTCTCCAGGACCGGCGATGAGGGGATTGAAAAAATCTAGTTGCCGCACGAGATCCTGCTCCAAAAATAGTTTCTCATGCTCGATGGTCTCCAGAATACGATTTTTTACCATCTCGGTGTTATCAAAAATAAACAGCAGTTTATCTCCCAGGAAAATTCGCCTGGCCTTTTTCATTTTATAAATTTTGAGCCTGAACTCTTCCTTCATTTCCTGATACATCAGATAATCCATGATGTCTGATCGTTCTAGCTTTCGCATAATTCCTCCTTGAATGAATTGACGACATCATCAATCATAGAATTTTCGCTTTATCTTAAAAATGACCTAAATCGACCATGTAACCTTTCTTTTGTTTCGTGTTATAATTATCTTTATCTAGTTCTCTGGGGATAGGTCATGGCGGAAAACAGCGAAGGAAGTAATGCTCATGGTTTTTGTCGCATTCCCATGATTATCATCGATCCCTATGGTGACAATATCCCTTTTGATATCTACCTTCAATTATCAGACAAAAAGGTGGTGAAG
>JAHFAA010000280.1 GCA_023250775.1 Bdellovibrionales bacterium | reverse complement strand
TTTATTTTACATCTCGGCGGGCGAGTGACCTCAAAGCACTACTATTCTTTCCTCGACAAAAATCCCAATATTAAGTTAATTGCGGTCAATGACTCTCCACACATGGAAGATCCGTCGATCCGCACGCGCATGAAAATCCATCAGGCGCCTCATCAATTTGTGCAGACACTTCATGTCCAGATCCCAACAGGTGCCAAGAGATTATCGCTTGAATCACTCATTCCCTTTTTGCAAAAGAAAATTGCCTTAATCGGCCAATCCTCGCAGACTTTTCCCGCCCTTTCCAAAAGTATCGTTGAGCTGGCGCCTGATAAAAGTATGCTGGTTCTGGGAAATTCGACGGCGGTACGCTCGTTTGATTCCTACGCCTCTCTCTCGCTCAATAAGGAATTGTCAGTCCTCACCAATCGTGGAGTCAGCGGCATTGAAGGTTTGATGGCCACCGCCATGGGCGCCTCTGACGGACTTAAAACTAAAAAATCAGGGCCGATTACACTGGTGCTTGGTGATATCTCTGCCATTCACGATTTGAATTCATTGCTCTCGCTTAAAACTCTCAAAGCACCTTTGATTATTATTGTCGCCAATGATTTTGGCGGAGGGATTTTCAAATTACTCGGACTCTCCAACATGGATCAGACGCTTGATCTGATGACCACTCCCCATGAATGGAAATTAGCTCCTATTGCCGAGAGTATGGGACTTAAATGTTACAGCATCAACTCCAAACAAGAACTGCAAAAAAAATACCCCGAGGCCATGAGCGAGGCCCTTTCCAACTCATGTCCAATCTTGCTTGAATTCATGATTAATGAAAAAGAAAATCTAGAACTCTACAATCAACTCAAAACCATTAAGATATGAGTAACCCTTGGATGTTGGCCATTCGGCCTAAGACACTTTTCGCCGGCATCGGCCCCGTTATTCTAGGTTTTGCCCTTGCCCATCACACGCTCAAAAATAATTTTAATTATTATATCCTCCCCTGGCCGATCTTGGTGGCCTTGCTGCTGCAAACGGCCTCAAATCTTATCAACGATTATTTTGACGGAAAAAGTGGAGTCGATAAAACTGGCCGGCTTGGCCCTCCACGCGTTGTCGCCCTTGGCCTCCTCACTCCTGTCCAAGTCAAAAAGGCCTTTCTCTTTTGCCTCCTTTTGGCCTTTTCCATTGGCGTGACCCTGTCTATTGTTCGAGCGGGATGGCCGCTTTTTCTTTTAGGTGTCACCTCGATCGTCTTTGCTTATCTCTACACGGGTGGGCCCTATCCGCTCTCGCATTTTGCAATGGGCGAATTATTGGCCTTGATTTTTTTTGGGCCGGTGGCCTTGTGTGGCACCTATTATCTTGAAACACTTTCTCTTTATGGAATAGTTAACTTTTATCTCATGGCCCACGCATTCTCCTGCGGCCTTTTGGCCAGCGCCATTATGGCCATCAATAATTTGCGCGATCGTGAAAGTGATTTACAGGCGAGGAAATTTACCCTGGCAACTTTGTTAAATGAAAAGCAGGCGCGCCTTCTGCCACCATTCTTTATACTCGCGGCTTTACTATTGCCGCTTGCTCTTCTCATCCATACGCTCCGGAGCGATCAATCGAGCATAAAAATTTTGGCGCTTTTGTTTACTCTGGCGCTGCCCTTGCTCTTTTCAAAAATTTTTACCATCTGTTTAAAATCACCGAGTGGACCGGGGCATAATGACGCTCTTGCGGCCACAGGGAAGTTGCTCTTTTTATACAATCTAGGCCTGGCCATTTTCAATTTGGTGTAATTTATGGCCCCTGAGCGCATCATTAACTGGAGCATCGAAAGGATTGAGATTCCTTTTCGCAAGCCTTTTACCATTCTTAGCGGAAAGAACACTGTCACACTTAAAACGCGCGCAATCGCTCTTTTAAAAGTTGCCCTTGCTTCAGGTGAAACTCTTATCGGCGAGGCCCATCCCCTGCCTGGTCTTCACCAAGAGACTCTCGAATTTTGTATGCAAGAGCTTGAAACATTTTTGCAGTCGGAGCGAAACATTCCTTTTGATCCTGAGAGATTAACAAAACTTTCAGGTCCCAGCGTTGTGGCGATTGAAGCATTATTTCTGCCCAAGCTTTTTCCTTGCCCGGCGCAGGTAACTTCCCAGGCGCTTCTTGTCCCCGGCGAGCAACATCCGAGAACCCTCAATCTAAGGGCGCATAATTTTATAAAAATTAAACTGGGCCGTCTGGATTTTGAGCGAGAACTCGACTGGGCAATGACATTACATGAGGTGCTTGCCCCTCACGTACGCTGGCGCCTCGATGGCAATCAGCAACTCACCATGGCGCAATTAGAAAAGTTGGCCACTATGCCTTTTCAAGGTCGCATCGATTATATTGAGGAACCTCTTGCTGACTTTTATCACACCCTCGCGTCCAAGCAATTCTCCCTCTCGCCTTTGCCGTTCGCCTTAGATGAGTCACTGCCAATGGTGTTGAAAAACGGCCTCGATCTCACTCAGCAAAAAGCATTGGGCCTTAAGGCCTTTATCATTCGCCCACCTTCACTCGGGGGTTACAGTGCGGCGATAAGTGCCATCAAACTCGCCGATAGTTTCAATCTCCTGTCCGTTTTGAGTTCCAGCTTTGAAGGCCCTTGGGGATTTGAAAGCCTTCTTCGCCTGCTTTCGATTCCCTCTCAATCTTTGCTTCGGGCCCAGGCCCATGGGCTTGATACTTTTTCTCTTCTCAACCT
The DNA here is from genome assembly GCA_023250775.1 of Bdellovibrionales bacterium. Taxonomy (GTDB): domain Bacteria; phylum Bdellovibrionota; class Bacteriovoracia; order Bacteriovoracales; family Bacteriovoracaceae; genus GWA2-49-15. Next base: position 2,914 of record JAHFAA010000280.1, on the reverse strand, counting down.
GGATCAGTTACATGCTACAATACCAAATATCCCGGTTATTAACTCTTAAGGAGAAAAAAATGAAAAAGATTCTTATCGCTCTGTCGGTGCTTTTTGTTCTCGCAAGCTGCTCACTCTTCAAACATAAAGATTGCTGCAAGGATGGCGATCATAAAGACTGCAAAGACAGTAAGACCTGCCCCATGAAAAAAGATGCCGCCAAAGTAAGCTCAGAACCAGCTGTGGCGCCAACTCCTGAGGCCACTCCGACTCCAGCTCCTGTGACGAAAACTAAAAAAAGCACCAAGAAAAAATAATTAAGCAAAGAATTGTCTAAGCGAAACGGCGCCGAAGCTAAGGGGGATGATTCCCACAAAGCAAAGGAAAACGGCGCCGGCGAGTGATCGTTCCGATGCGGCCGGCGCAACGAAAGTGGGATCCTTCTTCGAATATCTCACCAGATACTGGACGCCGAGGGTGTCGTAAGCATGATTGATGGTCTTGTCTGAACGAACCTCCATCGTTTTCCCCTGGGCATTTTGAAACTTGAGCACTGGGTAGAGATCATCGCGAGTGCTGTTTTTTCCGTAATTCTTGACCGACTCATAACCAATAACTTTTCCCATCGCCGTCTCATCATCAGCATTGTAGTGAACGAGCATGCTCCACACGGCCCAAACAAAACACAGGGAACCAAACAAAATAAGACAGCTGGAGATAAAGAGGGAAACAGGATCTTTTGCCGCCTGGGCCAAGTCCATTCCTGCCAGATCCTTGGAAAGAAAACGAATTCCAATCGAACACAAGAAAAAAACCACGGCACAAAAACTTATGAAAAATTCCAAACCATAATTACCACAAAATCCGGCCTGGCGAATTTGCGCAAGAGCTTCTGGGTTGTATTGAATCGGGATAAGCGCACCAACAGGATAACCGGCCATGGTAGAGGACAAGACATCCGTCAGTCGGGCAGTATTTTTAATGCCGGCCTGTGTTTCATATTCCACATAAACAATTCTAAAGGGGCCCTGTTCCGTCATGGCACCCGTTTCATCTTTGGCCTGCAAGGTCTCTTCACGAATCTCAGTCACCTTCGCCACAGCATCATGAAAAGAGGCGCGGGAATTTCTGCCCCTAAAGTAAGCGATGACCGCGACAATCACACAAAACATCGCCATGATCAGCAGTGATTGAGAAAAAATATCGGTGACGGAAAAAGTTTTTGCATTCATGAGAAGATGGTAATGGAACTAGCGGGCAAGGAGAAGGGCCCCCAAGGGATTTCTCACCTAAAGGGGCCCCGACGGATGAACGATTAAGACGAACTATTTTCTAAACTGAGGAGACAGACTTGTCTTATTTCCACAATAATCAACAGTGACTGTTACTCCAAGCTGGCGCCACTCACCATTTTTCAACTTCACAAAACCAGCACCGCCGCTATCACCGTTACAGGCACCCTGAAGATTTGAGCCTTTTCTCTTTAAAGTAATCTCACCTTGGTCATAATTTTCCAACTTCATATCGACCATATTTTTATTTCCAGAAGTTAAATAGAGGGCCAAAAACGAGGCATAGGCCTGCTGTTCGGCCGTCAGTTGGCGTTGCAAATCGGCCTTCTTCGTGGCGTCAGTTTCTGCTGCAATTTTGGCGCGAAGCTGGGCCACGTTGTCGCGGGCCGCAGTTACGAATCGGATATCAACTTTAAGACCAAACCCCACCACGCGCACATCTTGGCCGAGGACCACATTGGCCTGGTGTTCTTCCGCGCTGATGACCGGAACCGGAGTCACTCCAGCGAGGGGCGCTTTTAAAATCAAAACGGCATGGTCAAAGGAGGAGGAATACTCAACGGCCTCATCCGCAGCAACTTTCAAGTTCGTGTACTTGAGCACACTGGCCTCCATATATTCATAACCACCATCCGATAATTCCATATCGGCCACAGCATCAAGACCTGCTTCGATGCCGCCGCCGGGTGTAGAAGTTCCCACGTAAACTCTAATATCTTTCGCCTTTGTACGAATAACTCGTCGTAAAGCGGCCTTGAACATGCCACGTTTTGTTTCTAAGGGCGCAGAATTGAAAACACTGATATCTTGACCGGCCAAACTTCTTTCGATTTCAGTCATGGTAGCGTTGAAAAGAGTTTCTAAATCGGCCTGAGTTGTAATATCAAAATTAGTAACACAGTGGCCGGCGGTTAAAATTTTCTGCGCCTCAATCACGTTACCGGAACAGAAGATTCGTCCGTTTTCTACCAACCCCACAACATTTTTAAATTCCGTCGCCGAAACGGCGGTGCCACCGACAACATGGCCGGCATTCAATTTCAATGTTGGTGCTGAATGCTGACCACAACCGGCCATCAGCCCCATAGCACTCAACACACATATACCCAAAAACTTCTGTAACCCTGTCTGCATGTGAACTCCCTTACGTTAAGACCCTGATGGGGAGCACAATACCAGGGTAACGAGTGGTGTCAGAGAGGGGCCTAAATTTTTTACCATACTCTCATTTGGCAGCAAGAAATGGCTAAAAGGTGTGTAATTTAAAGGACTTACCTTGCAATGCGGAAAGTTGTCACTGATGTAAGAAATCTAATATCTCCTTACAATTGGCCGTGGAGACCCGCAATAATGCCATAAATCCCTTTACGCACCATCATGACGGCAATGGCCATCAAGAAGAGAGAGGAGATTTTTCCCATGGCCATATTGGTGCCTTTGCCAAGGACCGCTTGAATGCGCGCAGAAAGCAAAAACACCGCGTAAACCAGGGCAATGTTCACACCGAGTGAACCTAAGGCCCAGGCCTTGGAAAACTGCGAGGAAATCAAGATCAAGGTGGTAATACCGGCCGGGCCTAAAATAAGCGGCATGGCGAGAGGAACGATGGCCAGCTCATCGCCGTCCACTCGTCGGCCTTCTAA
>JAHFAA010000007.1:22061-23096 GCA_023250775.1 Bdellovibrionales bacterium | reverse complement strand
ATTGTGTTATGGCCGTCACTGGTTGTGGTGTGAACATGGAGATCACCGCGAATGAATTTCTGGCCAATTAATTTAGGAAGTTTTTGATACTTTGCCGCTTCGATTTCGCCTGTATCTTCGCGCAATTCAGGCTCGATGTACGCCAACCCCAGTTTTTTGTAGAGATCCTCTTCGTTAGGTGCGGGCAGTTTTATGTTATTTTTGTATATCCCATACTCATTGACTTTATATCCCTGTTCGATGGCGAGCTTGCGTAGATGAATATTATGCGCTTGAGAACCAGTAAAATAGACCAACGCCGCACCAAAACTTGATTTTTCCACCACTCTGAGATCGATCTGAAAATCAGACTTCAACACCACACTGGCCTTGGTGTGTCCCATCGCCATAACTTCCCGAACTTCCTCAAAGGCCTTCAGGTGTTCCATGACCTTCTGTGGATATGAGCAGGTCACCAAGAGATCGAGATCTCCTACGGTTGTTTTTTTTCTGCGATAGCTGCCAGCGACTTCAATTTGTTCGATTTCTTTTAACTGACGCATATATTTTATAATTGAATGAGCGAGAATATTGGCATCACTCCACAAAGTGCGTTTTGTTTGATCTGAATGCTTGAATGATATAATGCTATTTAGGATTTTTTTTTCACCAAGCGCAGTGAATCCTTTTAGTTCTGCAATTTTTCCGTGTCTCGCGGCGCTTTCAAGATCATCGATTGATTGAACGTTTAACTTTTTAAAAAGGTATTTTGCCTTTTTGGGACCGATTCCGGGAATTTCAAGCAACCGATTTAGTCCTGGAGGAATTTCCTTTTCCAACCTTTTTAGAAATTTGAGTTCGCCTGTTTTTACAATTTCCTCGATCTTCCCAGCTAAATCTTTTCCTATCCCTGGGAGTTCCGTCAGATCAATATGCTCGGCCACCATTTCCGCCACAGGTTTCCCGATGGCCAATACACTTCGCGCGGCATTTCGGTACGCTCTAATTCTGAACTGGTTCGCATTTTCAATCGCCAAAATATCGGCAATATGATCA
>JAHFAA010000007.1:13764-22051 GCA_023250775.1 Bdellovibrionales bacterium | reverse complement strand
ATCAAAAATATTTGCGACCTCACCATTTTGTATAGTCATATAATTTATTGTATTTCATTTCCATTTTGCCTTCAGTGATAACAAACAGCCAGAGCACTGACGTCCTTAATCCCACTTTTACGAGGAATACTTCTTAATAAACATAGGTCGTGTTCTTTGAAAGGAAAAAAAGGCATGAAGTCAAATATCTTTCACGGCCCGTCACTCAAAAGAACGATCACGCTTTACATGCTCGCTATTTTCCTAATGGGTCTACTGGCCATGGGGTTGTACTCCGGTCGGATACTGCGAGAAGATCTGCAGACACTGTCGCAAGAGCAGCAATCATCGACGGCCTCTGCGATCGCCATGGCGATCAATAATCAACTAGGAAATCGCCTTACAGCACTTCAGCTTGTTGCCGCACAAATTGAGCCGGCAATTTTGAACAATAATGTGATGGCACAGATAATGCTTGAGCGTAGATTTGCGTTTTTCCAAAGTCTCTTTAACAGTGGCGGTTTTGTCACGCGACTTGATGGCACGGCAATTGCGTCTGTTCCTAGTTCGCTAGGTCGTGTGGGCAGCAACTTCATGTCGAAAGATTTTATTTTTGATGCAATTAAACAAGGAAAATCGACAATCAGCAGAACTGTCATTGGGCAGGAACGGCATGCCACAGTTGTCTCAATGGCCGTGCCCATTCGTGATAGTCAAGGCAAAGTTCTCGGTGCCTTAGCAGGAATAATTGACTTGAGGATACGCAATTTTCTAAACGAAATTGCAGAGAACAGCTATGGCAGAACTGGCGGTTATGTGGTCATAGCTTCGCGAGATCGATTGATTGTGACCGCATCACAAAGACAACATGTTTTTGAAGAAATCCCGGTAAATGGCACAAACCCAGAATTTGATAGATTCATTGAAGGCCAAGAAAATCCGGCCATTTTCTCCAATTCACGAGGAGTGCAAGTGCTTGCGGTTTCGGCAGCTATTCCTGTGGCCGATTGGATTGTTGCCGTAGTCATGCCGGTTGAAGAAACCTTCGCACCAATGCGCAATTTGCTTCAGAGAATGATGTTTGCCACAATTGTTCTCACACTTATGGCTGGCTGGGTAATCTGGGTAATCCTGAAACGCCAGCTTTCCCCTCTCCAGACCGCCGAAAAATCACTTGAGTCCATGGCCGAGACGGGGCAAGTGCGGCCTTTGATAGTCCTTAGTAAAGATGAAATTGGTGATTTATTTATGCGATTTAATCGACTGATCAAGATGTTGGATCAACGGGACCAACAACTCAAAATTAAAAATGCGGAAATCAATACAGCTAAAAAGAAAGCGGAGGAAAGTGATCGTATTAAATCTGCTTTTTTATACAATATGGGTCATGAGATTCGAACTCCCATGAACAGTATTGTGGGCTTCTCCCAACTGATGAATACTGCCGGTCTTCCAGAAAACGAACGAAATGAATATGCCAATATTATCAATGGCAGTTGTAGTCGACTGCTTAAAACGATGAACAATATTTTAGACATAACTCGAATTGATACAGGACAGACAGAGATTAAAAGAAAAGAGTTTCATGTTCGGAAATTATTAGAAAAGCTTCACCTCGCTCATGCAAATGCCTTTATGCAAAAAAATATCGAATTCAAAATTGAAGCAAATCCTAGCTTAGATTCGCTTGTTGCTGTTAGTGATGAAGAAAAAATCTATCACATTTTGAATGGCCTTCTTGATAATGCTTTCAGGTTTACTGAAAAAGGGCATGTTACATTTGGTTTCGATCTTATTAATAAACATCTGGTATTTTTTGTGCAAGATACCGGCATTGGCATCGCAAAAAGCAAACAAGGATTTATCTTCAGCAAGTTATATGGAAAGGCCGTACCCACCAGTGCAGACGATGAGGGCTCAGGATTAGACCTTGTTCTTGCCAAAAGTTTGGTGACCTTATTAGGTGGAAATATCTGGCTTGAATCGGAGGAAGGTGCAGGCTCACTTTTTAAATTTACAGTTCCATTCATCTCTCCTGCCTCGACAGTCGATGCGACGGCGCAAACGGTAGCTGAGGAAATGCCGATGAATCTAGACTGGGCCCAGAAAACAATTCTCATCGCGGAAGATGATCTGAATAACTATCTGTTGCTTAAAACAATTCTTTCTAGTCGTACGAAGGTAAAAATTCTCTATGCTAATAATGGCGAAGAGGCCTTAAAATATTTTAAAAATAATCCTGAGATCGAACTCATTTTAATGGATTTGAGAATGCCTATTATGGATGGATTTACTGCAACCCGAAAAATTCGCGAATTAAACAAGAAGATACCAATTTTTGCTTTGACGGCCTATTCTCAACCAGAGGATCGGGAAAAAGCGCTCGAAGCTGGCTGCAATGAATTCATTTCTAAACCTATTGAAATAGAATCGTTGTTACAAAAGTTGGCAAAGACGTTCACATGAAAATACCAAGCAACATTACTACAAAATTGATCGTTATGTTTTTCATTCTGACCTCGTGTATTTTGGCCGGTGCCTATTTTGTTTATAAAGGGTACGAGAAAGACCGTCTTACCGAGGTAGAACACATTCTTTCTTCGATTGCAGAGCTAAAGGCCTCACAGTTGGTATTATGGCGAGAAGAACGTCTGGGAGATGCTCAGATCATGTACGGTAATGTCGCCTTTACTAATTTGGTACGACGTTATTTCAAGAATCCTCAGGATGTTGAGGCGAAACAACATCTTCAAAACTGGATGGCGCAATATCCGCAAAGTGCTGAATATGATCAGGTTCGCCTGATTGATACTCAGGGTATCACACGCATCTCCATCCCCGCTCGGCTGTCAATGTCACGTGATGTCTCGAAAGAGGTACAAGAGACTTTCCAAACAGGAAAAATCCAGCTTGTTGATTTCTATCGAAACGAAAAAGATCAGCGGACTTATCTCGGGCTGATCGTTCCTATTCTCGACGCAACGGCAGGCAAAATAGTCATTGGGGTGATGCACTTGCGTATCAACCCAGAAAAAAACCTCTATCCTTATATTTTGCACTGGCCTACGCCGAGCCTGACAGCGGAAACTTTGCTTGTTCGGCGTGATGGTAATGACGTGTTATATCTGCACAATCTGAAATTCTCAAAAGATGCTGCACTTAAACTTCGCATTTCGTTGCAGAAGACGAATGTTCCGTCAGTGATGGCCGTACTGGGAAGAATCGGGATTGTGAAAGGTATTGATTATCGCAACATTCCCGTCATCGCTGACGTGCGGCCGGTAAAAGATTCACCGTGGTTTCTCGTGACTCGTATAGACTTAAGTGAGATGGAAGCACCGGTGCGTGAGCAATTTTGGTTGCTTGTTGGATTTGTGCTCGCTCTTATCTTTGCGACTGCCGCAGGGCTGATTCTATTGTGGCGCCAGCAGAGTATTCGATTCTACCAGGAGCAATTGCGATCTGCAAAGGCCCTGCGTGAAAGTGAAGATCGTTTTAAAAAACTTTTTACAGAGGCACCTCTGGGCATTGCTCTGAAAGATTCTCTGACTGGAAGAATCTATGAAGTTAATTCTATGTTCGCCAAAATTGTGGGTAGAAAAATTGACGAAGTGATGCAACTAAATTGGATGAGTATTACCCATCCTGACGATATCCAAGAGGAGCGTGAACATGTCGCACAGTTAAATGCTGGCGAAATTCACAGCTTTCGGATGGAAAAGCGTTATCTTCACCCTGACGGAAGTCTCGCATGGATCAACATGACGATTGCTTCAGTGAAAGATCAAACGCACGAGCATCCGTGTCACCTTTGCATGATCGAAGATATTACGGAACGCAGGCAGCAGAAGATGGAGATTCAGCGACTTAATACCGAATTGGAACAACGGGTAATTGATCGAACCACACAGCTCCAATCGGCAAATAAGGAGCTTGAATCTTTTTGCTATTCAGTCTCCCATGACCTGAGAGCGCCGCTTAGACATATTGATGGCTATGTCGATCTTTTGACCACGCGCTGCCGCGATGGACTTAGTGACCAGGGTCTTCATTATTTGGATACGATTTCCGATTCGGCTCGGCAGATGGGGATATTGATCGACGACCTCCTTCAATTTTCTCGCACTGGCCGAGCGGAAATGAAACAAGAAAAAGTTGATATGAATAAACTCTTCAAGGAAGTGCAGACTACTTTGAAAGAGACGTATGTCGGTCGCAATGTCGAATGGATCGTTGCAGATTTGCCAGCGGTTCGAGGCGATTATTCCCTGCTTCGCCAGGTATGGGCCAATCTTCTGAGCAATGCTCTCAAATTTACACGAACAAAAGAGGTTGCCCGCATTGAGATTAGTGTTCATAGGGAAAAAGAGGAATTCATTTTTGTTGTATCCGACAACGGGGTTGGTTTTGAGATGAGGTATGCCACAAAACTCTTCGGCGTTTTTCAGCGCTTACACCCTGTTGAGAAATTTGAGGGTACGGGAATCGGCCTCGCCACCGTCCAGCGTATTATTGATCGTCATGGCGGTCGGGTGTGGGCCGAGGCCGAAGTTGATCAAGGCGCGCGCTTTTATTTTGCTTTGCCTATTTTTAAGGAGGAATAGAATGTCTGAGGTAAAAACTATTTTGCTCGCGGAAGATAATCCCAAAGATGTGGAGCTGACCATGGAGGCCTTGGCCGACAGCAAGCTTGCTAATCAGGTCGTGGTTGTGACCGATGGTGTAGAGGCGATGGATTATCTACTCACTCTGGGCAAATATAAAACTCGAAAACCAGGTAATCCGGCAGCCGTGATTCTTGATATTAAAATGCCACGCATGAACGGCATTGAGGTGCTTCGAGCGATTCGTGCCCACGAGTGTCTAAAAATGATCCCGGTGATCATGTTAACCTCTTCGCGTGAAGAACAGGATTTGATCAAGAGCTACGAGCTGGGAACCAACGCCTATGTAGTCAAACCGGTAAAATTTTCTGAATTTGTTGATGCGGTAAAACATATTGGCGTTTTCTGGGCAATGCTGAACGAGCTACCTGAATGGAAAACTAATGAATACACAAAGTGAGAATAAAAACACTTTGCGCATTTTACATCTTGAAGATGTACATCGTGATGCGGAGCTAATTCGCGAGCGACTTATTGACTCCGGCCTATCGTTACAGATTGACTGGGCCTCCAATGAAAAGGAATTTATCAATTTTCTTGAAAATAATAAATACGATCTTATTCTTGCGGACTATCTGCTGCCTGGTTTCGACGGTCTGGCGGCGCTTCGGCTCGCACAATCGCATTCTCCAGGTTTGCCATTTATTTGTGTTTCCGGTGTCATTGGTGAAGAAAATGCAGTGGAACTTCTCAAATATGGCGCCACAGACTACATTTCGAAGGATCGTCTGAACAACCTTCCTCAGGTGATCCGTCGGGCGCTCACAGAGGTCGCCGAGCGCAGAGCGCGCGAAATAGCGGAAGCCGCATTATGGGATCGTGACCTGCAATTTCAAAAACTTTCTGCATCGGTACCTGGAATGATTTATCAGTTCACGAGACGGCCTGACGGCACATATTGCATGCCTTTTTCTACCGATGCCATCAAGGAAATGTTTGGATGTTCAGCGCGAGATGTGCGCGAAGATTTTTCACCCATTACAAAAGTGATCTTCCCGGAAGATTTAGACAAGCTGATGGCCTCCATCGAATACTCCGCCAAACATTTTACCGAATGGTCCCATGAATACAGAGTGCAACTTCCGGGACAATCCATAAAATGGTTCCTGGGGAAATCAACACCTGAGAAATTGGCCGATGGGAGCGTCACCTGGTATGGCTTCAATACTGATATCACTGAGCGTAAGAAAGCGACAGAGGTACAGGAAAAAACACTAAGCTTATTGAATTCGATCACTGAAAATTCAACAGATGCCATTTATATCAAAGATACTCAAGGCCGGTATTTATTATTCAATAAGGAGTCGGCGCGGATTACCGGTAAAACGCCTGAAGAAGTTTTAGGGAAAGATGACTATAGTGTCTTCCCGCCCGATGATGCCAAGGCCCTCATCGAGAGAGATAAACGCGTGATGGAAAGCGGCGAGGTGAAAACCTATGAAGAAGTTGTAACAACAATTCAAGGACCAACTACATATCTCGCGAATAAAGGACCTCTCTACGATATTGAGGGGAAGGTCAGTGGAATGTTTGGTATTTCTCGCGACATTTCAAAGCTAAAACAGCGAGAACAGGAAATGAAAAAGGCCAAAGAGCACGCAGAGGAGAGCGACAGGCTAAAGTCGGCCTTCTTGTCTAATATGAGTCATGAGATTCGAACTCCCATGAACAGTATTGTTGGTTTTTCACAATTGCTGAGTGCCAAAACCCTCGCCGATCAAGAGCGTCTTGAGTATGCCAAGATTATTAACGAAAGCTGTCGACGCTTACTGAATACTATTAATGACATTTTGGATATTTCTCGCCTCGATGCGGGCCAAACAATCATTAAAAGAAAAACGTTTCAAATTAATAAATTATTACAAGAATTACATCATGTTCATATCAATGCATTTATGCAAAAGAAAATTGAACTTAGAATAAAGATACCGCCGGCCTTAACTTCACTTGTGATCTTCACGGATGAGCAAAAGATTTATCAAATTCTCAACAATCTTTTGAGCAATGCTTGTAAATTTACTGAACGAGGATACGTTGAATATGGTCTTGACCTAATTGATAACAATCTTGAATTTTTCGTAAAAGATACAGGTATTGGCGTTGCAAAAGAGAAACAAGAATTTATTTTTGGAAGATTCAATCAAGAAGACATCTCCGACAGTCGTGCACATGAAGGTTCTGGGCTTGGCTTAGCGATTACCAAAGGTTTTGTTACAATATTAGGGGGAAAGATTTGGATCGAGTCGCAAAGAGGGGTGGGGTCAACATTTAAGTTTACTATTCCATTTCAAACCGCACCCGCAGCATTATCAGATTTGGCACCCCGGACTGTCTCTGTCGATAATCAAATGAGCTTAGATTGGTCCAAAAAAACGATCCTGATTGCTGAGGATGAGATAAGTAATTTTTTGTTACTTAAGACAATTCTTTTTAATCGAACGAATGCCGAAATTTTGCATGCTCACAATGGTTATGAGGCCTTGGAGATGTTTAAAAATAATATGAAAATTGAATTGATTTTGATGGACCTGAAAATGCCAGGCATGGATGGATTTACAGCGACACGAAAAATTCGTGAAACAAATCAGAAAATACCCATTTTGGCCTTGTCGGCCTACTCACAGCCTGAGGATCGAGAAAAAGCTATCCAGGCAGGATGCAATGATTTTATTAATAAACCCTTCGAGGTTGAAATACTTTTAAAAGTATTAGCAAAGACGATTAAATGAAAAAAGAACGTGCTCTTGGCACCAAATTTATTATTATTTTTATTATGCTTGTCATTGGCATTCTGATCGCCGCCTATTTTTCCTTCAAAAGTTACAAGAAGGACAAACGCGCGGAGCTTGAGCATGATCTTGCTTCCATTGCCGAGCTAAAAGTTGCTGAGCTGGTTCTGTGGCGATTCGAACGCATGGGTGATGCAGAAATCATTTATGGTAACGCCGCGTTTTCCAATCTCGTGCGGCGATACTTCAAGAATTCCCGTGACAGGGAGGCAAAGGAGCATCTGCAAAATTGGATGGAGCAGTATCCGCAAAGTGCTGAATATGACCAGGTCAGCCTTATTGATCCTCAGGGACTCACTCGTATGTCAATTCCCGCAAAGATGCCACAGCACATTGTTGCTTTTAGGCATATAACAGAAGCAATACAAACACGGCAGATAAAACTTGTTGATTTCTCTCGTAGCAATATTGATGAGCGAATTTATCTTTGCCTACTTATTCCCATTCTTGACGAAGAGGCCGGCAACAAGGTAATCGCGGTAATTGACCTGAGGGTTGATCCTAAAAAACATCTTTACCCCTTCATTTTGCGCTGGCCAACTCCAAGCAGGACGGCCGAAACCCTCCTCGTCAGGCGTGATGGAGATGATGTTCTTTTTCTACACAATCTAAAATTTGCCAAAGATGCTGCGCTAAAACGGCGCATTTCGTTGCATAAGACAGATGTTCTATCAGTGAAGGCGGTGCTGGGAAGTATCGGAATAGTGGAAGGTGTAGATTATCAAGGGGCTCCTGCGATCGCTGATGTGCGTCCTGTGCCTAATTCGCCTTGGTTTTTGGAGACACATATCGATCGCTCTGAGCTGACGACACCGATTCGGCAACAATTTTGGCTGATCGTTGGATTTATAGTTT
>JAHFAA010000007.1:0-13754 GCA_023250775.1 Bdellovibrionales bacterium | reverse complement strand
GCAGGTCTGGCATTGGTTTGGCGACAACAAAGTCTCAAAGTCTACGAGCAACAATATCGTGCTGCGGAGGCCTTGCGTATTTCCGAAGAGAGGTATGAAAAATTATTCCGATCGAGTCCCCAGGCCTTAAGCATCAGTGATATTGATAACGGCAGACTTGTTGAAATTAACCAAAGTTACACAAACAATCTTGGCTACAGTAGAGAGGAGGCCATCGGACATACGTCGTTTGAGCTTGGCATTTGGGTAAAACCACAGGACCGAACAAAGGTCATTACCGAACTGAAGAAAAATGGATTTGTGCGAAATATGGAACTAGAGTTCCGAGCGAAAGATGGCAAAATAAAGATGATGCTGACCTCGGCAGAAAAAATAGATATTTTGGGTAAAACGTACATGCTCGCTTCTTTTTACGATATTACAGCGCGTAAGCTGGCCGAGCAAAACCTGTTAGAGCGCGAGAAACAACTGCGGATTGCAAATCTAGAAATGAAGACTGCAAAAGATCGGGCGGAAGAAAGTGATCGCTTAAAATCAGCTTTTTTGTCCAACATGAGTCACGAGATCCGAACACCAATGAATAGCATCGTCGGGTTTTCACAGCTTCTGAGTGTTCCCGTTCTCTCAGACAAGGATCGGCTTGATTATGCCAATATAATCACCAACAGTTGTCATCGATTACTAAACACCATCAATGACATTTTGGATATTTCGCGAATCGATGCTGGGCAAGCGACTGTAAAAAGACAAGCATTTCAGATTCGTAAATTATTAGAGGAGCTTTACAATGCTCATATCAATGCATTTACACAAAGAGGGATCAAACTTAAGATTGAAATAAACCCGCGCTTGGATTCCCTAATCGTTTTTAGTGATGAACAAAAAATCTTCCAAATTCTAAATAATCTTTTAAGTAATGCCTGTAAATTTACAAAAGTCGGGCATGTTGAGTTTGGTTTTGACTTAATTGGAAATAACCTTGAATTCTTTGTCAAAGATACAGGTATTGGTGTCCCTAAAACGAGGCAAGAATTTATTTTCGGTAGATTTAATCAAGTGAATATTTCACCAAGCAGAGATTACGAGGGGTCAGGATTGGGACTTGCAATAGCGATGGGATTTGTTACCTTGCTCGGAGGAAAAATCTGGGTTGAATCGGAAGAGAATGTCGGATCGTGTTTTAAGTTTGTTCTTCCTTTTGTTCCTCCTCCCGCCTCAACTCCTGAAGCAGCTCTCGAATCTGCTTCCGACAAACCGCTTGCAAATTTAGACTGGTCTCACAAAACGATTCTTGTCGCGGAAGATGATCGAGGGAATTATTTGCTCCTTAGAACCATGCTGTATAACAGGACTAAAGTGAAAATACTGCATGCCGTAGATGGAAATCAGGCCCTAGAGTGTTTTAAAAATAACCCCGAAATTGATCTAATTTTGATGGATTTAAAAATGCCCGGGATGGATGGCTTTACCGCCACAAGAAAAATTAGAGAAATTGATATGCAAATACCAATTTTTGCCGTCTCTGCCTATTTTCAACCAGAAGATAGGCAGAAAGCATTTGAAGCTGGATGCAATGAATTTATCGCTAAACCTTTTGATTTAGAATCCATTTTGAAAATGCTGGCAAAGAAATTGGAAAAAACATGAGGTCTCAAATCTTTTGCTGCAAAAACTCCAGAGCACGCCATTCAGACCAATAGAATCCGTTTGTACCTAACTCAGGAATAAAGCCAACATGCCCGCCTGTGGTTGTTTGCTCAAAATAAAAAAAAGAATTATTTTGCGCGATCTCGCGAGGAAAACATCCTGGCGATAAAAAAGGGTCATCAAGAGCATTGACGAGCAAACAAGGGATTTTTATTTTTTGAAGACCATCATAGCAGCATGCTTTTTCGCAGTAATCTCGATGATTAAGAAAGCCATGCAAAGGTGCTGTGACACGATCATCCCATTCGTTAAAATTCTTTGCATCAATTGCACCAGCGTAATTGATATTTGATCCTTGCAAAATTCCTGATTTAAATTTATCTTTCAGTTTATTCTTCATTGTGTGCAAGAAGTTGAACATATAAACGACATTTTCTCCGTGACTGATTTTTTCGCATGAGGCATTTAGATCGACTGGGCAAGAAAAAGTAATGGCCTTGTACAGTATAGATGACTTGCGATCGCCTTCTTCGCCTAAGTACTTGAGAATGACATTGGCACCCAAACTATGGCCGATCAATGAAACTTTTTTGTAGCTTGTATTTTTCTCAAGCCATTTAATCAAAAAACGCAAATCTTCTGTGTCGCCCATATGATAAAATCTTGGCAAGCGATTATTTTCGCCGCTGCAACTTCTGAAATTAAGGGCAACAACATCAATTTCTTTTGGGTTAAGAATTTTCACCATGCCTAACATATAGGGTTGCTTAGATGATCCTTCCAGTCCATGGGCCAACACGACTAATTCGCGCCCATTTTCGACTTTGGACCAGTCAAGGTCGATAAAATCGCCATCGGGTAATTCCATACGCTGTCGAACGTAATTAACTCCTTCAACCTTTCTAAAGAAATACGGAAAGAGTGTGTGAATATGCGGATTTTTAAACGGCCAGGGAGCAATATACTGCGATTCAATAAGTGGCATAAGTGAATCTCCCCACAAAGTTATATTTTATTTAACCTGTGCAAAATTTCCAACACAATGATTTTGATGTTTCTCTCCAAATGAAATGTGACCTTAGATTATTAGTTATTTGATGTTGTGATTGATGTCATTTACGACATTTCTTCACGGATGAAAACATATTGTAACTATATCCAAAAGAAGGTTGCTCTATGGCAAAAGAACTTCATTTCCAATTTGATGCACAGACGAGGCTTCTGCGCGGAGCCACTACCCTTGCGGACGCCGTAAAAATTACGCTGGGCCCAAAATCAAATAGCGTGCTGATCGGAAAAAAATGGGGAAAACCTCTTGTTTGTAATGATGGTGTGACAATCGCAAAAGAGATTGAACTTAAAGACCCAATAGAAAATATGGGGGCGCAAATGTTGAGGGAGGTCGCTGAACGGACAGGAGAGGCCGTTGGTGATGGCACCAGTACAGCGACAATTATTGCGTATGCAATTTTTACCGAAGGATTCAAAAATATTACGGCCGGAGCGAGTGCAATCGATTTAAAACATGGTCTTGACCGTGGAGCGAAAATAGTCACTGAAGCGGTTCGTGCTCTTTCGAAAAAAATTACAACTCATCTTGAGATGGAGCAAGTCGCAACAATTTCCGCTCATAACGACAATACGATTGGAAAATTTGTTGCGGATGCCATTGAAAAAGTCGGTCACGAAGGTGTTGTCACAGTCGAAGAGGCACAAGGCACGGAGACCATTGTCGAAGTTGTCAAAGGAATGCAGTTTGATCGTGGTTATCTTTCACCTTATTTTATTACAGACCCTGTCAAAATGGAGTCTAAGCTGGATAATCCTCTGATTCTTTTGCACGAGAAAAAAATTGGAAGCATTGAGCCTTTTGTTCCTTTGCTTGAGCAGGTCATCAAGACCGGTCGTCCCCTTCTTGTAATCGCGGAAGATGTTGAAAGAGAGTCTCTCGCGATGATGGTCGTTAACAAGCTTCGCGCAACGCTTTCATGTGTAGCGGTCAAAGCTCCGGGCTTTGGTGAGGCGCGCAGGGAGATGCTTGAGGATATGGCAATTTTAACCGGCGGTCAGGTGATCAGTGATGATCTAGGTATGAAACTTGAAAATGTGAAAATTTCTGACTTAGGTCAGGCCTCGCATGTTGTGGTCGACAAGGAACGCTCAACTATTATTGATGGAGGTGGGAACAAAAAGGCCATCAGTGATCGCATCGAACAGATTAAATTGCAAATGACGGCCACGAAGAGTGAGTATGATAAGCAGAAATTGCAAGAAAGACTTGCCAAGTTGAGCGGCGGAATTGCCGTCATTCGGGTCGGTGCCCCTTCGGAAACTGAATTAAAGAGCAAAAAGGAAGCACTTGATGATGCCATCTCTGCGACTAAGGCCGCTGTTTCTGAGGGGATTGTTCCCGGAGCCGGCCTCGCACTTCTGCGTGCGACTGATGCTCTCTTGAAAGAGGAAGCGACGTTGCAGGGTGATGAGAAAACCGCTTTTCAAATTTTGAAACATGCTCTTGAAGCGCCGACTCGTCAGATTGCTGAAAATAGTGGTGATGATGGCGGTGTTGTGGTGAATAAAATGCATAGCGGATCTGGCACCTATGGTTTTGATGCTTCAACAAGAACGTATGTTGATCTTGTTCAGCAAGGAATTATTGATCCCACCAAGGTACTCCGCATTGCAATTGAAAATGCAGTATCAATTGCCGGCATGTTACTGCTTACCCAAGCGACCTTAACGGATATTAAAGAAGATGAGAAAACGGATGCTCATTTAGCAAGCATGCCTAATGTCGAGGCATCAATGTAAAGATGATTAGATCATGCAAGATAATCAGTTTTCAGAGGTTTTGTTTTCGGCCAAACAACTGAGCAAAATCTATCGTATGGGGGAAATTGATGTCCATGCTCTGCGCGAAATTTCGTTAGAACTTTTTGCTGGTGAAATAGTTGTTCTCCTCGGACCATCAGGAAGTGGCAAGTCAACTTTGCTCAATATTCTGGGAGGCCTTGATAATCCGACCTCAGGTGAGGTGCATTACAAAGAGCACAACCTCGTTACTGCAACTGAAAAAGAGTTAACAACCTTTCGACGGGAACATGTGGGATTTGTTTTTCAATTTTATAATTTAATTCCAAGTCTCACGGCTGAAGAAAATGTAACTCTCGCCACGGAAATTGCACTGAGTCCGATCTCATCCAATCTCGCGTTACATTTGGTAGGTCTAGAAGATAGGGCCCATCATTTTCCTTCTCAATTATCCGGCGGTGAGCAGCAGCGAATAGCAATTGCACGGGCGGTGGCAAAACGTCCTGATATTCTTCTTTGCGATGAACCAACAGGAGCATTGGATTATACCACAGGAAAAAAAGTACTTGAGACCTTACTGAGGGTGAATAGTGAGATAGCGACATTAGTTGTCATCATCACCCATAATGCTTCGATCGCAGGAATCGCGGATCGAGTGATCAAAATGGCCAATGGGAGGATACACTCGGTTGCAACAAATTCAAAACGCATGAGTGTAGAGGATATTCAATGGTGACCAACAGTCTTGACATTAAATTGTTTCGTGATTTGAAACAACTTCGGGCGCAGACTATTACAACTGCAATCCTGGTAATTTGTGGCGTTTCGCTCCTGGTTTCATCGTGGAGTGCATTTCAATCTCTCCGCTCAGTGCGCGACAGTTATTATAAAAACTATCAATTTGCCGATATTTTTGCGGAGTTTAAGGCCGCGCCTGCTGAGATTATTGCGAAGATTCGTCATCTCGATGGAATCGAAAGCGCTGAAGCGAGAATAGTCATGGATGGGTTGGTGTATTTAAAAACGCAACCTGAGCCGGCCCTAGCTCGTTTTATTATGTTGACGCCAGCAAATCAAAGTAATCTGAATAAACTCTATATCAGACGTGGACGTTTACCTGTTGAAAGCACAGAAATTGAAATTGCAGTCCATGAGGCCTTTGCCGAGGCAAACAATTTGAGTCTTGGCGACACATTCAAAATATTGATTCAGGGACAAAGTGAAGATGCAAAAATTGTCGGGATCACAATTTCTCCAGAATTCGTCTACGCTTTAAACCCTGCTGCACCCTTACCGGACGATCACCATTTTGGAATTTTTTGGCTTCTCCCAAAGCCTCTTCAAAGAATGGCGAAAATGAAAGACGTCACAAACAGTATTATTGCTAAAATGTCGAAAGATGCTTCTACTGGGGCAGTATTAGAACGTGTGAATCAGGTTTTGAAACCTTACGGGAATAGTGGCGCTTATGAAAGAAAGCATCAACTCTCAAATATGTTCGTTGAAGATGAAATACGGCAACAAAAGGCCTCTGCTATTATCACGCCTTCAATTTTTTTACTTGTCGCTGCTTTTCTGACTCATATTATCCTGTCGAGATTGGTGGCAATCCATCGACCCCAGATCGCAACTCTGAAAGCACTTGGATATTATGATCGTGAAATTTCACTGCACTATATGAAAATGATTCTGATCATGATGCTTGTTGGAGCGATTCCCGGCATATTCTTGGGAGACATTATTGGAATACTGCTCACCAGGACTTATCAGCAGTTTTTTCATTTTCCAAATCTCAATTTCTCACTAAGCCTGCAGGCGGCCATCATTGGTTTAGTGGCAGGGATTACACCCGCGTTGTTAGGTGGCTGGTCAGGACTGCGTGCGATTTATAAACTCACTCCTGCAGAGGCCATGAGGGCCCCTTCACCGCCAGTTTATAAACCAAGCATCATTGAAAGATGGGGGTTGCAAACTCGTATAAGTATTAAAACCAAAATGGTTTGGAGAAATCTTTTTTTTAGACCTGTACGATTGTTGCTTTCAGTCCTGGGGATCTGTGCTGCTCTTGCCGTGATCGTTACAGGTGGCTCATGGAATGACATGACTGACTTTCTGATGGCAACTCAATTTCAAAGGCAACAACGGGAAGATATGTCTGTGAGTTTTTTAAAACCTCTCCCCGCAAGCAGTATTAGAGAGCTGTTGAATATACCAGGGATCCTTGCTGCCGAAGGGCAACGGAGTGTGCCCGCCAGGCTGATATACAAGAATCACAAACGCGAGCTTGGCATCACAGGGTGGCCTGATCATATTCAAATGAGCAGAAAGCTCGACAAAGATTTGAAAAATATTGAGATTCCGGATAATGGCATTCTTCTTAGTCGATATTTTCAGGATGCGTGGGGATTAAAGGTCGGAGAAAATATTGATATTGAAATTCTTGAAGGAAAATTGCCTGTGTTTTCCACTCGGATAGCGGCATTTTCCGATGATCTCATCGGACTGTCTGCTTCGATGAAATTTCGTCCCCTGCTGAAAGAACTGAAGGAAGAAACAGGTTATAACGTTGTTACACTTAAAGTTGATCCTATTAAGTCGACCGAAGTGTATGTAAAACTTAAAAACTTTTCACAAATATATTCCGTTAACCTAAAAAAACAACTTTATCTAGGTTTTCAAGAATCCATGGGAGGCCTGATACGAGTTTTCACAATGGTGCTTATTATTTTCGCATTGGCCATCGCCATAGGGATTATTTACAATTCAGTCAGAGTAAGTTTCTCTGAACGTTCATGGGAGATGGCCAGCCTTCGCATCTTGGGTTTCAGTAAGGGCTCTGTTTTTGAGATGCTGACCTCTGAGATTGTAACCCAAATTTCCTTGGCGATTATACCTGGTTGTCTTGCAGGCTGGGGATTGGTGTATCTTTCCATGGAGTCTATCCATGCGGAGACCTTTTCATTTCCTGTCTTTATTGAGCCCTCCACATTCGCGATGGCAATTCTGGTAATTATATTTGCATTAATCTTCAGCCTTTTAATAATGTTGAGAATGATTGGCAGTATTAACTTAGTAGATGCCTTAAAGGTCAGAGAGTGAAAAAATATTTCATTATCATTATTGCGATCCTCTTTGTAGCTGGCCTCCTTTATGTCTATCTTGTGCCGAGTCCTGTTGAGGTAGAAGTGGCGATAGTAAAAAGAGGGATTTTTCGTCGGTCCATCAAAACCGATGGTATTCTTCGCTCAAAAGATAGGTACATCATCCCCGCGTTTGGAGATGGCGATATTAAGCGAATCGAACTCAAGGTAGGTGACCCGGTTAAAAAAGGTGCGGTCGTGGCGCAGTTATACTGGGATACAGGTTATCTGCCACTAAAATCACCGATCGACGGTGTGATTTCGCGGGTTTTTCATGAAAGTGCAGGCCCTGTTCGAAGAGGTGATCAAATTGTTGAAGTTGTGAATCCAAGAAATCTGGAAATCATTTCGGAATTACTCACCACAGACGCGACTCAAGTCAGAATTGGAAATTCTGTTACAGGCGAAGGATGGGGGGGGAAAGACCCCATCCGAGCAGTTGTTGTTCGTATCAGTAAAGCAGGATTTATTAAACTTTCGGCACTTGGAGTCGAAGAGGAAAAAACAGAGATTATTGCAGATTTAAAAGATCCCTCTTCTGAAATGTTAGAACATCTGGGCAGTAATTTTCATTTGGACATCTCAATCGAAATTGGAACAATCGAAAATGCACTATTGATTCCTATTGGTGCAATTTTTCGTGTCGGTCAAGATTGGGCCGTTTATAAGATTGTTAATAATCGTGCTCGCGAAACAAAGATTGAAATAAAAGTGAGAGGAACTGATGAAGTTGTAATTGAAAAAGGTTTAGTTGAGAATGAAAGAATAATTAATTACCCAGGTGATTTAGTAAAAGAAGGGACTCGCATTAAAATCAAATGACAGCTGTTATGTAAGTACAATATTCCAAGTCATTGTCGATGAAATATTATTTTGTTCAAATCAAAATATAATATGGCATTTAAATTACATGACAGTATTTCAAACGCTAAATCCGAAACCCAACCACAGGTTGCTGATAAGTCACCATCAAAAAGTTATTTTTATAAAACGTTAAAGGTTGTAGCGATTTTTGCGATATTTCTTTGGGGGGCGGTCGAATTTATCTACACCGAGGAGACCGCTGAGACATCTGAGGAAAGCTATGTCCCTCCTCCGTCCTACGAGGTTTGGGGTAGGGGGCTTGTCTATAACTGTAAGGGAAAACATTGGGCCTGTATCGACAAAGATGACTATTTTATTTGTAGACAAAATATGAAATGGAATACCGGCCATGGAAGGCCACAGGAATGCTATACGGTAAACGTTTATGCGTCTGATGCCGATTGTATTTCTGTGCAACTTCATAATATTAATTTTCGCGAGAAAACAGATTTCTGTAAAAAGCAATGAAATGAAGTGAGATATATCACTAGCTCTAATATAATAAATCGTTTCTGTTTTGCTCTTCAAACGCTTTAATACTTTTATGAAAAAAAATATTTATATACTTCTTTGTTTTTTACTCACTTCCATTTCATTGTTAAGTCACTCTTCGGACGAAGGCCTGCAACAGGCAAAATTAATAGGGAAGGCATTTGCCTCTGTCGCTAAGAAAGTTTCACCAGCGGTGGTAAATATAAGAGTTGAAACGCATCAAGCTGTCCCATCAATCTTTGGTGATAGCTTTCCTTTTGGCGACGATCTTTTTGAACGTTTTTTTCGCCATTCACCTTACAAAAATCAAGGTGACAGGAAAGAGAAAGTCGTGGGACAAGGTTCAGGGTTTCTTATTACGAGTGATGGATTGATCATGACAAATAGTCACGTGGTAGGAGATGCAGAACATATCTATGTTAAGTTGTTAGACGGAAGAGAATTTATAGCAAAAGTAGTTGGAAGTGATCCTAATTCAGATGTCGCACTTATAAGAATCCCAGGTAAAGATTATCCATTCGTGGCGTTTGGAGATTCAGAGCAGCTGGAAGTTGGCGAATGGGTGATTGCTATCGGAAACCCTTTCGGCCTATCCCACACCGTAACTGCTGGTGTTGTCTCGGCAAAAGGGAGAAGTAGTGTTGGTATTACCGAGTATGAGAATTTTATCCAGACGGATGCTGCGATTAATCCTGGTAATTCAGGTGGTCCGCTTGTCAATTTAGATGCACTCGTTGTCGGGATGAATACAGCGATTATCAGCGGAACAGGCGGATATATGGGGGTTGGGTTTGCCATCCCTTCAAGCATGGTCGTCAATATTAAAGATCAGCTACTTGCCCATGGTAGTGTGACCCGAGGTTATCTCGGTGTGATGATTCAAGATCTCACTGATGATTTGGTAAAATCTTTTAAGTTAGAAAGTAAACGCGGAATTCTCGTGTCGGAAGTTGAGAAAGATTCGCCAGGAGAGAAATCTGGATTGAAACGTGGGGATGTCATTATTTCATTTGATGGAAGGCCAATTAACGATGTCGGTCTTTTTCGAAATAGTGTCTCTTTACTTCAACCGGGTGAATCAAAAGAGATCGTCGTTATTAGAAACGGTCATGAGGAAAAACTTAAAGTCACTGTCGGCAAAGCACCTGTCAAAAAAGAACCTCCCGCAAAGGTGGTAAATTCCTTTGATGAGACCTATGGTTTCAAAGTCCAAACCTTGGACAAGGCCACTGCCAAGGAATTAGGTATTCCTTACGAGCGCGGGGTTGTTGTCACTGATATCGATCCTTCATCCGTCGCTGCGGCTGCCGGAATTCAAAGAGGAGATTTGATTTTAGAGGTGAATCGGAAAAAAGTTGCAAATACATCTGAGTTTAATGCCGCAATAGCAAAAGCAGCCAAATCAGAGGGCGTGCTTCTCTTGGTAAAACATGATCAATATACAAGATATATAAGTTTGTCTGTTAACTGATTATAAATTCCGCTCCCATTCCAAAGCTGTTTTGATAATAAGTTCTAGATTGTCGTGACGTGGAACCCACGCCAGCAGATTCTTTATCTTTTGTGATTGTGCAATAATGTTCGGACTATCACCGTCGCGCCGTGGACCTAATTCCACTTTGAAATTGACTCCACTGACCTTACGTACGATTGAGACAATTTCTTTGACACTTGTTCCGTGACCATAGCCGCAATTTACGACGGTCGATGTACCTCCCCGGTTGAGATAGTTGAGTGCATCTAGATGTGCTTGCGCCAAATCTTCCACGTGAATGTAATCACGAATGCAAGTGCCGTCATGAGTCGGGTAATCATGGCCAAAAACTGTCATCGACTTTCGTTTCCCCAGGGCCGCTTCGCAGGTCATTTTGATCAGATGAGTGGAAAAAGATGAACACTGTCCTAATTTTCCATCAACGGCCGCTCCCGCAACATTAAAATAACGAAGTGCCACATATTTAAAATCCGGGTTGGCGACGGCCATATCTTCCAGCATCCATTCGGTCATTAGCTTGCTTCGACCATAAGGACTTATAGGATTAAGCGGAGAGGTTTCCGAGCAACCATCATGCAAGCTTTGGGAAATCCCGTAAACGGCAGCGGTTGAAGAAAAGATAAATTTTCTGACGTTGAATTTTTGGCATGTATGAATGAGATCCAAGGCATTTTGCGTATTGTTTTTATAATATTTTATCGGCTCTTTTACGCTCTCTGGCACAATGATACTGCCTGCAAAATGTAAAACTGCCTCAAATCTTTCTTTTTCAAATAAATTTGAAACAAAATTTTGATCGGCGAGATCACCCACAACCAGTTTACCCGCTAAGACCATCTCGCGCTTCCCTGTACTCAAATTATCCAGGACAACAACCTCATGTCCGGCCTTTGCGAGTATGCGATTCACATGTGAACCAATGTATCCAGCACCACCTGTAACAAGAATTTTCATGCTTCAACCCCTCTGTTTGAATGCTAGCATGAAAAGTTATTTTTTTTCGAGGGGTTGAATTTCTATCAATCAGATGGGTGACAAGAATCGCTCAGCTACGTATTAAATGCAACGAAAGTTGCTTCCTGTCCGTTAAAACTTGCACGGATCTTCCCCTCTGGAAGATTCCCCGAGAGGAGCATAATTGAAAGTGGTCTTGTCACCATCTTTTGAAATGTTGCCTGCAACGGTCTTGCACCATACGTGACATCGAATCCGCGCTCCATCAAGGCCTGGATCAGGCGTTCATCCAGTTCTACGGTCAGTTTTTTACTGCTGAGCCGCTCATTCAAGAGTGCGACTTGTTTGTTCAACAGTTCCTTATGAATATTTGCCGTAAGTGCATTGTAATGTAAGATGGCATCAAGGCGGCCAAGAACTTCCGGTTTGAACTGGTGACGGTAGTCCTTAGTATTGCTGGTAATAAAGATGATCGTATTTTTAAAGTTGATGGTTCGCCCACGATTGTCAGTCAGGCGACCATCATCCAAAATCTGCAGGAGAATATCGGCGAAATCCTCATGCGCCTTTTCCATCTCATCGAAGAGAATCACGGCGTAGTTATTGCGGCGAACGGCCTCAGTCAAGATACCACCTTCGTCGTAGCCAACATAACCTGCTGGAGCACCAATCAGTTTGGCCACTGAATGTTTCTCGGAATATTCGGACAAGTCAATTCTGATCATTTTCTTTTCATCATTAAATAAAAACTGTGCAACAGCTTTGGCCGTTTCAGTTTTTCCAACACCCGAAGGGCCCAAGAGTAAAAAGGATCCAAGGGGTCTTGTTTCATCTGTCAGCCCCGCATGAGACGCCATGAGAGCACCTGCGACTTCATGAATCGCCTCATTTTGGCCAAGCACCCGTTGTTTCAAATGGCCTTCTAATTCTAAAATGCGTTCTTGCTCAGATTTAAGAATTTTTTCTAGTGGAATGCCGGTCTGCTTGGCAACCACAAGCGCAATGTCTTTTTTTCCCAGGACCCAGTCATGGGTGAAAGAGGCCAATTGCTTTTGAATTTCAGGCATCATGCCATATTTAATTTTTGAGGCCTCTTCAAAATTACCTTGGCGTTCCGCCTGCTCAAAATCGAACTTCAGACGTTCAAGTTGACTTTGCAATTCTGAAACCTTTTTGACAGATAAAACTTCAGCGGCCCAGCGTTTTTTCTCGGCCTCAAATTTGATTTTCAGTTTTTCCGCTTCTTTTGCTATCTCCTTTCCACTTTCCGGATCTACTTTAGATAAAATAATTTTAGAGCGAATTTCACTTTCCATATCGACCAGGTGGGCGGGCATGGCCTCTGCAGCAATTTTCATACTACTACAGGCCTCATCGATCAAATCAATGGCCTTGTCTGGCAAGTATTTGTCGGTAATGTACTGAACCGATAAAACCACGGCATTGACGATGGCCTCGTCCGAAATTTTAATTCCATGATGCCCTTCAAACTTATCTTTGACTCCCATTAATATTTCAATCGTATCTTCATTGGAGGGTTCTTTAATCGGAACACTTCGGAATCGACGTGCCAAGGCCGAATCGCCCAAAATATATTTTTGATATTCATCTTCAGTTGTTGCCCCGATGCAGTGGAGTTCACCACGGGCAAGGGCCGGTTTTAGTAAATTGGCGGCATCCATCGCTCCGTCGGTGCGTCCGGCCCCCACTAGCTGATGAATCTCGTCAATAAATAAGATGGCCTGCCCACTTTTCTGCTTAATAAATTTGAGCATGGCCTGCATGCGTTCTTCAAACTCACCTCGGAATTTTGTTCCGGCCATTAAAGCACCCAAATCTAAAGTGAAAACCTCTTTTCCTTTGAGCACATCAGGTACGAGATTTCGATAGATGGCAAATGCCAGACCTTCAACGATGGCAGTTTTCCCCACTCCCGCCGCTCCTACGAGAACCGGATTATTTTTTCCCCTTCGGCCTAAAATCTCCATCACCATCCGAATCTCTTTATCGCGACCAATGACGGGATCGAGTTTTCCCTTTGAGGCCATTTCCTGCAAGTTAATTAAAAAGCTTGGAGGTGCTTCTTCCTCAGACTGTTCACCTTCTTTAAGTTTATTGTAATCAATATTGAGCTGCGGAAAGATTCTTGGAAGTTGCTTCAAGAGGTCGCGTTCCTCAATAGCATCTCTTCCCGCTTGAATAACTTCACTACTGGCATAAGTTATCCATTCGGAGAGGGAAGGTCCCGGGCGCAGTTGATCGAGCGGCAATGCCTTTGCTACAGTGGGAAGTTTCTTAAGCTCGGCCTCAACCAATGAGCGATACTCCTTCAATGCCTTACTGCTAAAACT
>JAHFAA010000279.1 GCA_023250775.1 Bdellovibrionales bacterium | reverse complement strand
ACCATATCATTATGCAACATCACGAGCGGCCTGATGGACTGGGCTTTCCTCGCAAGATGAGTTGCCATTCCATTTCTCCTCTCGCCGCGGTTTTCATTGTTGCTCATGAATCTGGTCTGATTATGATGAAGCGACCCGCCGCCGGGCCTGAATTGCGCAAAATGATTGTGGAAAGTTTCGGCACAATCTACAACTGCGGTAATTTCAAGTCGGCCTATGCCGCCCTTGCCACTATTTTGCCCAAAATCTAAAATTTATTTTCTTAATGCATTCACTATGGTACCGAATGGGTGTTTCGTTCCACAATTTAAGCAGGAAGGTTTTAGCATGGTCACGACCCCAAAAAGTTCCACTCCCATTACTGATTTTATGAATGAGCACTATAAGCATTTTAACGCCGCCACGGTGATCGATGCTTCTCGTGCCTACAAAGAACATCTCGAGAAGGGTGGTTCCATGATGGTGACTCTGGCCGGCGCCATGAGTACGGCAGAGCTGGGACGAAGTCTGGCGGAAATGATTCGTCAGGGAAAAGTTCATGCCATTACCTGTACTGGCGCCAACCTTGAAGAGGATGTTTTTAACCTGGTGGCCCATAATGAATATAGGCGTGTACCCAATTGGCGCAATCTTTCGACTCAAGACGAGCAAGAGCTTTACGAACACCATTTTAATCGCGTCACCGATACCTGTATTCCAGAAGAAGAGGCCATGAGAAAAATCGAAACGATTATCAATCGTTATTGGAAGGAAGCAGATCAGAAAGGAGAAATTCTCTCGCCTCACCAATTCTTATGGAAAGTTTTGAAAGATCCTGAGACCCAAAAGAGTTTTCAAATTCCTCTCAAAAATAGCTGGCTCTATGCCGCCATGGAAAAAAATATTCCGATCCTCACTCCTGGTTGGGAAGATTCCACTTTGGGCAATATGTATGCCGCCGCCAATATTGACGGTAGAATCAAAAAAGTGGAAACAGTGGAGCACGGTATTCGCGTCATGATTCGCCTGGCCCAGTGGTACACCGAAACTTGCACTCGATCTTCCATCGGATTTTTCCAAATCGGTGGAGGTATCGCCGGGGATTTCCCGATCTGTGTCGTGCCGATGCTTCACCAGGATTTGGAGCGTGAAGTTTCCAAATGGGGTTATTTCTGTCAGATCAGTGACTCCACCACCAGCTACGGATCTTACTCAGGCGCCGGCCCATCCGAAAAAATTACCTGGGGCAAGTTGTCGGTTGATACTCCCATGTTCGTGGTTGAGTCTGACGCCACGATTGTCGCCCCTTTGATGTTCGCTTATGTTTTGGGCCAGTAGTATGCGTTCAATCTGTCTCGTATTCTTTTTTTTAGCTTCTTTTTCCGCCCTGGCCGCTGCTCTCCCTGTGGCCAGGGTCATTTATATCAAGGGAACGGCCAATTTCGTCGGTCAAAATGTGAGTGTCAATCAAGAGCTTGCTTCCAATGGTGTGGTGATTACCGGGCCGGACACTCTTCTCAAAATTTATATTGCCACCTGGCAGAGTACCATTATCTTGGGCCCCCATTCCTCTCTCGAACTTAATTTAGAAAATGCCGGCAAACCTGGTGATGCTCCCGTTGTTTACACTCTCGAAAAAGGAATGTGCCGTTGGATTTCAGATCCCGGAGCAAAAGAATCGAATCGAAAAGGCATTCATACCAAAATCGCCTCAATCGGAGCGCGCGGCACGGATTTTTTGATCAAAGAAAATCCTCTCTTAAGTGAAACCGAGACGGTTGTTTTTGAGGGGGAAGTGGTGATGGTGTCCAAGCTGGATAATCCTTCAGAGTCCCAGATTAAGAAGGGACAGTGGGGGGGGCTTGGTGGCCGCTTTGGACAAAAAGTCATTCGACTTCTTGAACTTCCCCCCGTCGTCATCGAAGAATTTCAGAAATTATTACCTCTAAAGTAGACCGCCGAACAAGTTGGCATCGTTGTGACCGGTCAGATAGCAAGCACGTTCCTTGTCATCTAAGGGCAAAGTGGCCACGCGAGCATCGAGGCCGTCTTGTTTTCCTCGGGCATAGGCATTGATACAATCTTCACCAACTTCATTAATATTTCTTGCACGTGCAGCAATCGACAAGCGCGCCAGACCAAACTGATTGCCTGCTTGAAAGCAATTAAAGTTGTCAGTCGAATGGGAATTCATGGTGCCCCTCAGGCCTTCTTCAGTCCCTTCATTGAAGGCCGATTCACAGCCTGAACTATTATTTTCATCACGTTTTAAGTTCTGACCATATTGTTCACCTAGGCGGAAACACATTTCATCTAAAATTTTAGGACGAGCTGAAGCGCCGTGAACACCATTGGCGACACCCATGGCGAAACTCTCATAGCGATAACTTTGTGAGCACCATAGATCGGCCAAGGAGATGGTGGGGATAAGGGCGAGAGACAAAACGAGGGCATTCAAAGCATTTTTCAACATAAAATACCTCTTTAAATAAAATTTCGATGTGCGCTTTTATAAGAAAAATAGGCGCGGAGATAGGCGCGCTGCGTTAGGAGGAATAATTGGCGTGTCTTGAATTGGACCTCGGCCTATAATCTTTTCACTGAGGTTAAGATGAAACACTCCCCGCACTTTTTAAAATTAGTTGAGTCGGCCAAAAAAAGTATCCGTGAGGTTTCTTGCGAAACGGTCGAACAGGCCATCGCTCGAGGCAAAGTCGATTTTCTGCTCATCGATGTGCGTGAAGAAAGTGAGTGGCGTGAAGGCCATCTGCCGGGGGCCTGCCATTTAGGGAAAGGAATTATCGAACGCGATATCGAAGTAAAGTGCCCCGATTTTAATCAAACCATTGTCCTTTATTGTGGTGGGGGATTTCGCTCGGCCCTGGCGGGTGAGGCCTTACAAAAGATGGGTTACAAAAATGTTCTCTCCATGGCAGGGGGAGTTCGAGAATGGAAAGAGAAAAAATATTTAATAACAAGGAGTTAACGATGCTTACCAAATTTTTTATGGTTCTGGCCGTGAGCAGTTTATGTGTCAGCTATGGCGCCGATGAAGGGGCAGCGAAGGGGAAAGATACTTGTGGTGCCGAGGTCAAAAAGGTTTGTGGCAATGTGGAAAGAGGGGAAGGCCGAATGCGAGATTGTATCGCCAAAAATATGAGTTCTTTTTCGCCTCAATGCCAAGAGCGGGTCAAGCTACGAGAAGAGCAGTTCGACAAGATGAAGGCCTGCCATGAAGAAATCAAAAAGCTGTGTGGAAGTGTCGAAAAAGGCGAAGGGCGTAAAAAGAAATGTCTCGAGGAAAATAAATCAAAATTATCGCCGGACTGTCAGGCCATCGCCGAACGTATAAAAAATCGGTTTGAAAAGCGTCAGGGGAAAAAAGAGGAAAAGGTAAAATAGAAAAAGATGTTTTTTGACAATTTTTCTGTTGCCCTTTAAATAACTCGGAGTAATCTAGTTTTGCTATGTCCGCTAATTAAATAGTGTACCAAAACGAGGAGAAAGTATGTTCGGATTCAAAAGTGTAATGATGTTTGTGATCGTAATGGCCCTAGCTTCTACTTCTTTCGCTGCAACAGGAAAGAAAAAAGGTAAAAAAGCTAAGAAGGCAAAAACTACTACTTCAAAAGAAGTAAAAGCAGCCCCAACTGCCGCTCCTGCTACAGGAAGTGGAGCTGAAGCCGGAACAACAACTCCTGCTCAATAGATCGTTAGAAAATATGCATTTAAGAAGGGCCCTCGTTTTGAGGGCCTTTTCTTTTTAAGCACTTAGGTCTTTGAATTATTTACCCGCCTCTATAAGAATTACCACAAATTGCTTCTTCTCTTGGAAAAACTGCCAGTTCTGGCAAGATCACGCGATTTATTAAATCTTGTTTCGGGAGTTTCTGGTGAAAAAACCAATTGCCGGTTTTCTGAGTCTCATGCTTCTCGTCCTCCCTCTCAATTTGAGCTGGGCCGCCGGTGCTCGTGCGCGAGTCATGATTGATCGACTGATTGAAGAGAAGCGTGATCCCAGTCGTGCCATAGAAATGGAGCGACGGATGGAGTCCGAGCAACGTCAGTTTGAATCTCAATTGCTGAGGCTCATGCGTCGGCGCAGTGGTCTTGTGGCGCGCGAGTTGGATATGGTGCATCTGCGCGAGTATGTTTCCAAACATCAATCGCACATTCAAAATCTGGATGCCTTGGCCGAGGTTCTGCAAAATATTACCGCCCGCGGAAATGTCATTCCCGCTGAGCAAGAGGCCACCGCCAATTTGCTCGCCAAGGCCATCAAAATGTCCGAGCGTGGAGAGTTTTCGCTTGAGCCTCGCGATATTTTGGAAATAGATCGCAGCTGGCGTGTCTTGGAAAAAGATGGATTGGCCGATGTCCTAACCGAGGCCCGTACGTTGATCGAAGAAAATCCCACTTTGACTGCAGATCAGGCCTTGGAAAAGGCGCTGGAAAATCGTGGTCTTTTAGAATCTTTTAATAAGCGCTGTCGCTAGAGGTTTATATGCAACGATTTATCCGCCTGGCCCTGACTCTGCTTTGTCTGCTTTATTTCATGCAGATCACGATGGTTAAGTCAGGCGAAAATGGCACAGATTTTGTGAATGGAGAAGAAAGCAAAACCTCCCCCGAAATTGAGGAAATGGCCTATCGTGAGGCCGTTCGCGCAGCCGAAGATCCTCAAAAATTCCATCAAGGTGTCAAAGATATTTCAGTCTTGGGAAAGTTCGGAGGTATGACCACCGAAATGGCAAAATTCTACTGGGCCGTGGCGGCAGTGGAATTCACTCACTGTTTAACCAGCAATGATTCCACCGGCTGTACCCAGTATATGGAACAGCTAAAAGATCCAGTTGGACACCTAGGCTTTGTCCTTTTCATGAAAACAAATAAGATGACTTTGGATTTGGCGCAGACCATGAGTCGCGGCAGAATCAATCCGGGCATGGCCTCCTATCTTGGTCTGGCCGCAGGCATGATGGCCCAGTCAGTGTTTCAAGATCTCTATTATCATCCCAATGTTCAAGCACTTTTTAAGCTGAACAAGATTCAGGACCCCGTTGCCCGCGAGGCGAAACGAAAAGAATTATTAAATTTATTGTGGAAAGACTTCACCCAAAATTCCGGGCGCTATTTGTTCAATAAAATTCCCGATGTTATGGGTCTGCTCGGGACCGCCTATGTCAGTGCCAAAACTGTGCAAATTCTCGGTACCATGTTTAGTCACAGCGACCGCTTGATCCAATTTGCCTTCGATGAAAAAACCGCCAGCACCATCATTCGCTTTGGTCGTGGACTTTATCGCAATCGTCAATTGGCCAAGGCCGGTATTAAATTTGTCTTTCAAGGCAGCAAGATGGTTCGAGTCAATCCGGTTGTCGCCATTGGCAGCTATATGGCCGAGACCATTCTCTTTTTAGTTTTGGCGCCCATTGTAGAAGAACAAGTGACCAAGCAATGGGATCGCGGTAATGCCATGGTTAAAATTACCCGAAGCCGCTGGGCCTTAGAAGAGGCGATGAAACGAGGCGATGGCGAAAGCAATATAGAAACTTTGGCGCGTGAAGTGATGGCCGGTTACGATCAATTCCGAAAAAGTATTATGAACAAAGCGGAAGTCACAAAGATGCGCCATTTGAAGGCGATTCAGGATGTCGATTTAAAATATCAACGGATGCTGACCTACTATGAATGGTTA
>JAHFAA010000278.1 GCA_023250775.1 Bdellovibrionales bacterium | reverse complement strand
CACCCGCGCCAACGTTGATGGCCAGGCCGACATCCATGTTTTGCAGTCTCGGACCCGCGATCATGGAGTTAATGGCCTCATACATAATCAGGATTGCGGCCAGGGAAATAAGACCACCCTCAAAGGCGGAGGAAAAAAATTCAACTTTACCATGGCCATAAGGATGATCTTTGTCGGCCGGTTGCTCGGCATAAATGACAGCACCTAAGGCGAAGGTGGCCGCCACCACGTTAACCACACTTTCGAGGGCATCGGATTTTAAGGCGGCAGATCCCGTCAGCTTGTAAGCGATCCATTTCAAAATTAAGATGAATCCGCCAGCGACGATTGAGGCGAAGGCAATTTTAAGGCGTTGGGATTTTTCGGACATTTAAACTCCGATGGAAAATTCGCGTTTGACCTGAATGAATTTTTCAATGGCAAATTCCAGGTCGGCGCGAGAGTGAGCGGCGGAAACTTGGGTTCGAATTCGCGCCAGCCCTTTGGGGACAACGGGAAAATAAAAGCCGACGACATAGACACCCAATTCGAGTAAGCGTGCGGAAACTTTTTGCGCCAGCATGGCGTCGCCTAACATCACGGGAACGATGGGGTGCTCGCCTTTTAAAATATTGAAACCGGCCTTGGTCATTTCGGCCCGGAAAAATTGAGTGTTGTCTCGTAGCTTTGCTCGTAAATCATCGTGCTGACTTAGCAGCTCCAAAACTTTGAGTGAAGCGCAGACAATGCTAGGGGCGACAGTGTTGGAAAATAAATAAGGTCTGGAACGTTGGCGCAATTTTTCAATAATTTCTTTTCGACCGCTGGTGTAGCCGCCGCTGGCGCCTCCGAGGGCCTTGCCCAAGGTTCCGGTGATGACATCGACCTGGCCCATGACGCCGCAATGTTCATGCGTGCCTCGGCCATTTTTGCCAATGAAGCCCACGGCATGAGAATCATCCACCATCACGAGCGCCTGATATTTTTGCGCCAGCTCGCAAACCGCTTTTAGATTGGCGATGTAACCATCCATGGAGAAAACTCCGTCGGTGGCAATCATTTTAAAACGAGCTCCATCGCGATCGGCGGCCATCAGATTGACCTCTAAATCTTTTGGGTCATTGTTTTTATATTTAAAACGTTTGGCCTTGCACAGACGGATGCCGTCAATAATGCTGGCGTGATTAAGTTCGTCACTGATAATGGCATCTTCCTCGCCTAGGATGGTTTCAAAAAGACCACCGTTGGCATCGAAGCAAGAGGAATACAAAATAGTGTCTTCAGTCCCTAAGAACTCAGAGATTTTCTTTTCCAACGTTTTATGAATTTCTTGAGTGCCGCAAATAAATCGAACGGACGAAAGACCGTATCCCCATTTGTCATAGCTGGCCTTGGCCGCCTTGATAATTTCGGGATGGTTCGCCAGACCCAAATAATTATTGGCGCAAAGGTTGATGACTTGCTGACCACCGACGACGCCAATATGCGAGCTTTGTGGCGTGCTGATAATGCGTTCGGTTTTATACAGACCTTGCTCTTTTATTTCGGCGATTTCTTTGGTCAGAAAAGTTTTCATTTCAGTAAACATATTAAATCCAATTTAAAATTATTTTTCCCGACTGACCTGACTTCATCAGCTCAAAACCTTTTTCAAAATCTTTGACGGGAAAGCGATGGGTGATGACGGGATCGAGTTTGAGGCCGGACTGAAGGAGCACGGTCATCTGGTACCAGGTCTCAAACATTTCTCGCCCGTAAATGCCTTTGATATTCAAACTATTGAAGACCACTTTGTCCCAGTCGATGCCGGTTCCATTGGGCAAAATTCCCAGGAGGGCGATTTTTCCACCATGAACCATATGCTCGATCATATCTTTGAAAGCGTGAACGTTGCCGGACATTTCGAGGCCGACGTCAAAACCTTCAGTCATTTTTAAACTTTTCACCACATCCGTTAATTTTTCTTCCTGGATATTGACGGCGCGAGTGGCGCCCATTTTTTTTGCCAAGGATAGGCGATAGGGGTTCACATCTGTAATGACCACGTGCCTGGCTCCGGCGTGTCGAGCAATCGCCACGGCCATAATACCAATCGGGCCAGCGCCTGTAATCAGCACATCCTCACCGACGAGATCGTAGGTGAGAGTGGTATGGACCGCATTACCAAAAGGATCAAAACACGCCAGCACATCTTCAGGGATTGCAGGATCACAGCGCCAAACATTGCTCGCGGGAATGGCCAGATACTCGGCAAAGGCACCGGTTCTATTCACGCCCACACCTTGGGTATTCATGCAAAGATGGCGGCGGCCGGCGCGACAATTGCGACAGTGCCCGCAAACAATATGGCCTTCGCCACTCACCAACTCGCCGATTTCAAAACCTTTCACATTTGTGCCTAAGGCAGCAATCGTCCCCACATATTCGTGGCCGACGACCATTGGGACAGGAATAGTTTTTTGCGCCCATTCATCCCAGTTATAAATATGAATGTCAGTACCGCAGATGGCGGTTTTATGTATTTTAATCAGAACGTCGTCGATTCCCACAACGGGAACATCCACTTCGTCCATCCACAATCCTGGTTTACTGTATTTTTTGACAAGGGCCTTCATCTTTTGTGATGCCATATTTTTCTATCCTAGTAGATTTTTAAGAGAAGAGAAGAATAACGCCAATGCGAGGGGGATTCAAACTTTTTTTGTGAGAACAATTCCCTTCAGGTAATCCCCTTCAGGAAAATGGGGCAGGCGGGGGCAGTCGAAATCAAGGCCTAAGGCCCTGGAAGAGATATAGTTTTTCAAAGTAGGAATCTGACTTAAATCCTGTTCAAACTTTTTCCTAGTGATCTGGTGCGTATTGTTGAAGACAATCAACTTGCCACCTGGAGCAAGAAGAGGGTCAAGAAGCGCGAGAAGTTCGCCTGCCGCCTTCCAATTATTTTGACGGGAGCGACCATCGCTCGAGGCCGAGGGGGGATCACAGATGATGACCTCAAATATTTTTTTTGCCGTCAGCAATTCTTTGACCTTACTTTGAACTGGGCCGATCAGGGCATGGTGAGTTTGAGCTTTGAGTTGCGGATTGAGAGCAAGATTTTCATTCAAGATGGCCATATATTTCGCAGAAAGATCCACGGAAGTCACCTCGCGTGCGCCTTGAGCAAGAGCGAAGAGGCTAAAGGCCCCGGTGTAGGAAAAGAGATTGAGCACTCGCGCTTGTGCGTACAAAGAAGCCGTCTGAAAGCGTACAGCGCTCATGTCGGTGTAAAGTCCAGGGTCGGAACCCAGGGCAAAATTTAAGTTATATCGAACGCCAAACTCGCTGATGATAAAAGGATTTGCAGCAGGAGGTTTTTTTTCCGGATAGGTGAGAAAAGGCCCAGGTCGTTGCTGATAAAAGGTTTCCTCAATTTCGATTCCTAAAATTTGAGCGGTGAGCTGTTTCACATGTGAAAAAATGAAATCTAAATAAGGGTGCCAAATTGTTTTTGTGAAGTCCTGCAGGATAAAACGTTGTCCCAGCAGCAATCCTTGCAGGCCAGGAATAAAATCGGCCTCGGCAAAAAAAAGATAGAAGTTGTCGCGCTGGAAAACTGGTGCATGGGAAGCTTTGAGAGTTTTGCGTTTGGTGATGGCCGATTTCAGACGTTCAGCCAGTTGGGTAAGAAAAATGTCGCGGGTGATTTCCGCTCGCGTCTGTTTCGAGGACCACAGGCGTGCTTTGATTTTGTTATGGTGGGGGTCATGGAGCAAGAGAAAGGAAGACTCATGACCTTTGGTAAACAAGAAAGGATTTTGAGGAAATTTTTTTGAATAAGAATCGAGTGTCACCCAGGGATGACCTTTTTGCAGGTATTTCAGCGAGGCAGGGTGAACGGTGACTTGAGAGACATTATCCGCCATAAGAAGAATTTTCGATGGCGTCTTCGAGTAGGAGAAGCACTTGATTGGTGAGTAAAAAAGGATCGGCATAATCGGTGATGCCATATTTTTTTAAAATTTTACTTTCTTGTTTTGTCGGACCTTTATAGGGATCGAGAGTTTGGGCAAGTTGTGTCAGTTCAGCGATTTTTTTTGCGCGATTTTTAGGCGAAGTGCCCGGTCGAATGCCCGGAGTACTGACAGGATTTTGTTGATTAACTTGATTGGCCTGCACAATGGCCTCCCTTAGTATGGTTATTTCATGGCAGGGCAATTTAGTCAATGAATGGAGAAAAATCATGAGTCTAGGTCTTTGGCTCTCGGGTCTTTTCGGTTTGGGCCTCGGAGTTGGAATATTTCTGGCCCCCTTTGAAAAAATGTCCAGCAAATACTGGGTCATGTGGGCGGGATGGTGGCAAAAAATAAAAGGCGACTCAGAGACCTCTCTCAAACATGGTCGCAAACTTTTGTTTATGTTTTCCGAATTGGAGCTGTGTTCGGAAGCGGATGTGGCCCGTTTGGAAAATGTGGTACGACAACTACCCCCTTATAAAATGTTTCACGTGATGGCGCAGTCCATGGCGCAAACGTTTCGTCAGTTGGGATGCGGCCTTCAGGATTTATCTTTTTTGCGTGAATGTCTGGCGCTGGATTTAAAATTGGAAGAGCGCTGTCAGCGCATTTTAAAAAACTCGCGAACCCAATATCTTATTTTAGGATTTTTTTCACTTTTCTTTGCCATGGTGATGAAGTCTTACATGCGCACCAGTTCGCCCCATGGAGTGGCCCCTGAATTTGTCATTTGTCTGGTGCAAATGGGAGGTGTTTTTTTAGGTGATCGTGTTACGCGTATTTACCATAAAAAATTTTTTAGTGATGTGGATGAATGGTTTCACGGGTTGCTAAAACTCCACGCCGTCACTCTTGCCGGAGGTGATCTGGCGACACTTGTTCCTGAGACAGTTGCCCCTCTGATGCGCCGAGTATCATCGGACGATTTGCATGAGCTTGGCCGATCTCTGGGCGACATTTTAGAGCGATGGCGCAAATGGGGAGGGCCGTTGGCGCCGGAGATTAAAGGACTGTTACGCTTTTTACACGAAATTAGGGAAATGCGTTTTTACCAATTCGAAAGATTTCTCACTTTACTCAACTTTATTTTAATGGCCCTACTCTTTTTAGGCGGACATTTGCTCCATCTCGGAGCTCTCTTTGCGTCCATAACATAGATACCGATTGCCATTGGAAGGGCCTTATACTATTTTTGAAACTCCACTTATCAAAGGACTGTTATGACCGATCGACAAATTATTTACACCATGTCGCGGGTGAGCAAGTACTACAATCAAAAACAAGTTTTGAAGGATATTAACCTTTCCTATTATTACGGCGCCAAAATCGGCGTACTCGGACTCAACGGTTCAGGTAAAAGTTCGCTGCTGCGCATATTGGGCCAAGTCGATGACAATTTTCAGGGCCAAGCGGTTCTCTCCAAAGGGTACACCGTTGGGTATTTGGAACAGGACCCTTTGCTGGCCTCAGACAAGACCGTCAAAGAAATCGTGCAAGAAGGTTGTCAGAAGGTCGTGGCCCTCTTGAAGGAATGGGAAGAAGTGAACGCCCAATTTGAAACGGCCACTGACTACGATGCTCTGCTGGCCCGACAGGCCAAGCTGCAAGATGAACTCGACGCTTGCAATGCGTGGGATTTAGATAGTCGCTTAGAGTTGGCGATGGCGGCCCTCAACTGTCCTCCCGGAGATCAAAAAGTTAGTACCCTT
>JAHFAA010000277.1 GCA_023250775.1 Bdellovibrionales bacterium | reverse complement strand
TGACCTGTCCAGAAGATCTTTTCATTCCTGACATCAATCTGATGTTAGGCCCAAGTCTTTTTAAAAAATATTTGGAGCAGTTCGATGGACGATTTGCCGAAACAATTATGGCCTACAATGCCGGCCCCGAAGCGGCAGGGCGATGGCAGAAGAAATTTTTTCTTAAATACTGCAACGACCCCATCAGCTGTGCAGGTGATCGTCGCATTGATGCCACTCTCATCTTCATGGAAATGGTTCCCTATAGAGAAACCAATGCTTACGTGAAAAAGATTTTTAGAAATTATTTCAATTACAAACGTTTGTTGTCGCCAACTCCATTGGCATCAGAAGATCTTAAGGCAATTTTTTATTGATTGGTTACGTTGGTATTGTCCGGCGCTTTAAAGATAAAGACATCATCAGCAAATTTTTCAAGCGCCGTGATCGACTTAAAAAGTAAATCAACTTTTTTGTTGTCACTGAACACCAGCGATATTTTTTCGACCTTTAAAAAGTCTTGAGAACCTGCCGCCAAAACGATGGTGGCCTTTTTAACGCCTGCATCTTTGGCAGCATCTTTTTTAAAAACCAATTCGTACTTTCTATCGCCCAGATCCCGAACATCGTAGAGGCGATTTGATTTCAGGCCATTCTTAAGACCATCAAAAAATTTCGCCACAAGGGTATTTCCCTGAGGAGAAACGCTGAGTTCGCCTGGCTCACCAGGGATAAAAGGAGGACGATAATACCAACTTTTTTGAGGATTACTTACGTAGATTAATCCCTCATCTGGGTCCGTAATTTCCAGACGAATATTCCCGGGATATTGATAAGAAAGGACGCCGTGATTGGTCACCGTTTTTTTCTTAATCACACTCACAAATGATTGATCAAATTCGGCCTTAAAGGCCTTGGGCATGAAATCTGCCGCAAAGACTTGGCAAAAAAAAGTGACAAGGAGTAATGCAAAAAAAATTTTCATATGATCTCAATGCAGTTGAACAGACACGGCCTTCGAAATCCCTGGTTCCTGCATCGTCACACCGTAAAGTGTATCATTCAGTTCCATGGTTTTCTTATTGTGAGTAATAAGAATAAATTGGCTATCCTTACTCATCTCACGCAGCAGCTCGATAAAACGTCCAACGTTAGCATCATCCAAAGGAGCATCCACCTCGTCCAAAAGACAGAAGGGAGATGGTTTCACCAAAAAGATTGAGAAAATGAGTGCCACGGCGGTAAGGGCCTTCTCACCACCTGACATGAGATTGATATTTACAGTTTTCTTTCCTGGAGGTTGAGCAATAATATCGACCCCTGCCTCTGGATCATCGGGATTACCAACCATGACAAGTTTGGCCACGCCACCATCAAAAATAATTGGAAAAACTTTTTCGAAACGACTGCTGACTTCATCAAAAGCCACCTTAAAGCGCTCTTTTGATTTCTCATCAATTTTTTCAATCGCAATCTTCAAATCATCTAAAGATGTCTTGAGCTCATCTTCCTGTTTGGCCAAGAAATCAAAACGCACTTTTTGTCGATCATAATCCTCGATCGCTTGCCAGTTGATC
Source organism: Bdellovibrionales bacterium (assembly GCA_023250775.1). Lineage (GTDB taxonomy): Bacteria > Bdellovibrionota > Bacteriovoracia > Bacteriovoracales > Bacteriovoracaceae > GWA2-49-15. The sequence goes on along the minus strand of JAHFAA010000277.1, from coordinate 4,160 downwards.
TCACCTAAACGCGCCAGCTCATTCTTGGCCTCGCGAAATTTGCTGTAGCATTCTTTTAAATCCTGACCATAACGGCGCGTGAATTCATACGCCACAGGTGTAATCGCTTCCGGCCCTTGCGGCCCTTCCATCACCAACATTGAGGCAAGATTATGCAGTCGTGCTAATTCTGATTCGTTGTATTCAAGAACTTGGGCAATCGTCTGGCGCAGATCAACTCTATACTTTTCAAAAACATTGCGTGCGACCTGTTCTTCTTCCACCAAAGACTGACCAATCTTCACCTCATGCTCGACCATGTCTTTTTCAGTCTTATTAATTTTTTGTCCCAACTCTTTAACTTCGTTTTCGCGCTCCTGCATTCCGGTCAGAAGCTCGGCCAAACGATCACGCATGAGTGAGAGCATCTCTTCGCGATCGCTCAGAACTTGGGCCGTATCTAAGTTGCTTTTCTCCAGAGTGGACAATTCCTGTCCTAGATTGGCAATTTCTTCTTCGTAGCGTGTAATGGCATTTTTATTGCCCACTATTTTTTGCTCAAGACGCTCAAGCTGCGAATTAAGATCTTTAATTTGAGTTTCAAAAGACTGCACTCGTTCATTGTAGGTTTTTGCCTCGGCACTCAAGCGCAAAAATTCACCGCGTTCTTCTTCAAAACGACTTTTCAACAAATCCAGTGCATCTTTTTGATCTTCAACGGCTGAGGCCTTCGTATCTTGGTCTTTACCTAGGGCCTCTTCTCTTTTCGACAGCTCTTCATCGCGAATAATGAGATCCAAGCGACTCTTGGACATTTCCTGTTTTCGATTAATCAAAATTTGTAAACGCGAATTGCCTGAGCTGTGGACTTCGGTTTTGGTATCAATATAAGACTTCAAGGCGACAAATTTCTCACGACTGTCTCTTAGGAAAGTGCGTTTACTCTCGACATTTTTTTCAAGTTCAGAAATTGTGGCGCGCAACATGGCCAGTTTTTGTTCCGCTTCGGTTTTCTCATCTTGTAATTGAATTCGCTGAGTCTTTAGTTCTTCAATTTTATTATTACGAGCAACATGGCCAAAACTTTCCTCACCATTAGTCGCATGGGAAAAAAGTTTCCCGGCGCCAAGATTCTTGACATGAATCTTGCCATCCATCGAGGTAATTGAACGGAAGTTGATTTCTGTGGGAATCTGCTGCCAAACTGAAGGGTCTGCATTGCTCGCCAGATAATGCCCTTCTAAAAATACCTGAAGCGCCTCATGGCCCTCAGAAAATTTCACACAATCAACAAGGGCCACAACTTCACCAAGCCCTTTGGTTTGTAAACGGGCGCATGTTTCGAGCGTGGTCAGAGCTGTCGCTCCACTTGTGATAAGGCAATCAACACCTTTCTCCAAAATGGATTGGCCCAATTTGTCTTGCAGAGAACCATCTTGTAATTCGTCTAAGGTCAAACATTCTAAAATATCAGAAAGGGCGCGCTGGACCGCCTCAGTATAGTTCGATGGACATTTAATCAAATGGCCAAAGAGATTGACTCCCGACACATTCTCATCACGCAAAGCTTGAGCCGTTCCTTCTTTTAATCCTTCAAACGAGCTATTGATTTCCTCAAGCGAAGCAAGCTTACTCTCAACTTGCATGTTAAGTTTGGTTTTATTATGAACCTCAGCTTCAACTTCAACGAGCCCACTTTTTTGCTTTAATAATTCAACTTGCAAATTTTTGGTCTCTTCTTCAGTCTCTTGAACCGCCACTTCAATTTTTCGCAGCTCTTCACGTTTGGCCGCCAACTCTCCGGAAACTCCGCTGAATTGTTTTTCTAAGGCCTCCATCTCAAGCGCCATATCTTGCAAGATCGCGGCGTATTCAGCCAATTTTGGGCCGACATTCAACTTCTCTTGGCGAATATTTTCAAACTCACGTCGAGTTGTATCATAAGAACGCTGGGCCTCTTTCAATAGATCTTCACGACTGCCAATTTCTTCTTTTAAAAAGCTGATTTTTTCTTCCAGCTCAGAAAAGTCCACTTGCTCTTGCCCGCGTGCCACGGCCTCATCACGGGCGATTGTAAGTTCGGATAGACGTGTCTTTCGCTGAGCGAGTTCCTGCGCCAGATCCTCAGATTCGTGCTGTTTTTCATCCAGAACTTTTTCTTTTTCGGTTTGCGCCTGACAGAGATTGTTCAAGCGTTCTTCTTGAGCGGCCAGCTGCCTGGAAATTTGATTATACTGGCCTTGAAGTTCGTCGAGCTTGCGAGTTTGCTCCTCACGCTCCAAGCGTTCCTCTTCTAATCCAATCTCAACTGTATCTTTTCGCACTTTCCAGTTTTGAACGTTAATGGTTTTTTCATTCAAAAAAGTGTGGTGATCACGAATGTCTTTCAAAAGATCAAATTCTTTATGAGACTCCGTAATTAATTCGTACTTGATGACTCGCTCTCTAAGATTGCGAGCGCGCTCGGCCTTCTCTGCCTGCTTTTCAAGAACCTTAAGTTGTTTTTCAATTTCCAATTTCAAATCTTGCAAACGCGCCAGGTTGGATTGCGTTTGCTCAATTTTGCGCAAGGATTCGCGCCGACGAAGTTTGAATTTGGTAACTCCCGCGACCTCTTCAATCATCACACGACGATCTTCGGGTTTACTTTGCACGATCCGGTTAATTTCACCTTGAGCAATAATCGAATAAGATTTCGCTCCGGCGCCGGTATCCATGAAGACTTCTTGAACATCTTTTAAGCGGCATAAAATATCGTTGATGCGATATTCTGATTCACCATTTCGATACAGTTTTCGTGTCAGTTGAATTTCTAAAGGGCTGGCGACGGTTGTCCCAATGTGGATGTGTTTTCCTTCCACATTTTCCAAAACCAAGCTGGCCTCGGCCCAATTGGCGGGAGCATATTTTGACGATCCCGAAAAGATAACATCTTTCATGGTTGAGCCGCGCAAATGTTTAGCGGATTGCTCACCCATGATCCAAAAAAGGGCATCCACAATATTGGATTTGCCGCACCCGTTCGGGCCGACAATACCTGTAATTCCATCGTCAAAATGGATAACAGTTCGATCTTTAAAGGACTTAAATCCTTGAACAATAAGACGCTTCAACTTCACAGGCGATTCCTTTGCTATGCAGTTGTATGTGTGTGCGTAGCTTCTAACTTTTACACAGGCCGCATAATGTGTACATACTTTATCCCGAAAAAATGCAATGTTTCAAGGCCTAGATGCAATGCCGTACTACGGCAAAGATTCCAAAGACTTCTGGAGGGAACCGGACGAAAGCTTGCCATCGGCAAGGCATTTCTTAGATATCGCTCGCTCCATCTCCAACCCGGTAAAATCGCTGAGGTTGGAAAGTTTTGCATGAAATTTAATTGACTGCACATTCTTAAAGACATGCTCTCCTTGTGAGTTTGCAATAAAATCCGAAATCTCCAAAATAATTCCAGAGGGCACATCACCACCAAGACGAATTTGAATTGTTTCTATATTGTCCACGACGATTGTATTTTGAATCACTTTTCCTGCCGCAATCTTGTCGCACAGGAAATGAGTGATCCCGTCTGTACTCGTTAAAACGTCAGTGAAATAAAGCTGACTTCCAGAGGGTGCCTCATAAGTCATGGCTTGTCCGACGCTTGCTCGCAAGGTTGCCGCTACTGTCGCGCTCGAAACTTTTGTACCACAGTCATATTGCTCGAGTTGAAAATCAAACGTTCGACCATCGTGGAGGGTTCGAAATAACGATCTCTTCTGGTCTAACGCCTGGCATAGGGCCTTGCCGAGCGATTGCTCTTGAGAAGAAAGAGCAATCACTTCTTTCATTTGATCCGGCGTCACAGGCTGCTCTGACGACTTCGTAGACAAGTTGAATTTACATCCGATCAGGAGAAGAAGTATCGCGATCGCTCGGGTCATGAAAACTCCTTTTCAGATCAAAAGGTGTAAACGACACCTGTAGTGAGACCCGCTCCGGTAAATCGGGAACCTTCTTCTTGACTGATGGACTGCACGCCTTCAACGAGCGCGTTCACACGCCAGTTACTATCGGCGATTTGCCATTCATATCCCAGTCCCAGATTCCATGAGCCACGAAATCCGAGCAAAGGGTTGTCGAAATCAGATTTACGGCGATTTCCTTCAATGTAATGAGCGGCGGCACCACCTCTCAGA
>JAHFAA010000276.1 GCA_023250775.1 Bdellovibrionales bacterium | reverse complement strand
CTGGGCATCAGCTTATTCGACAAAATTGAAGGTGCAGACTCGACGGCAATTATTGGACTGCCGCTTCTCGAATTGTCGAAATGTTTGCGCAAGATGGGGTTTCAAATTCCATGAGATCACTTTTGCTTGGCCTCTTATGGATCTATAAAAAAACGATCTCGCCATTTCTTGGGCCTCACTGTCGTTTTCACCCGACCTGTTCTGAATATGCCAAAGAGGCCTTCACGCACCATTCCTTGGGACGCGCCTTTCTTCTTTCACTTTGGCGAATCTTGCGTTGTCATCCCTGGAACGCAGGGGGATACGATCCGGTTCCGCCACCTATGAAGTGAAATATGGGTCCACATCAATTTTGACAGTCACACCAGTCGGAAGTTCGCGATTGGCAACAGCGTGGAGAGCGGCATGAAGAGAATTTATTTCTTGTGCCTTGAGAAGAATTTCCCAGGTAAATTGGCCGGCCTTTTTTTCTATCATGACAGGTGCCGGGCCCAGGACAATGAGTCCTGGAAAATTGGCCAGATAATCTTTTAATTCCAAAGAGGCCGAGATCACCCGATCACGAACACGCGCCGAAATGAAAAGAGCGGCAAGTTTAGAAAAAGGTGGAAGTTGAACCATTTCTCGAATGTTCAATTCCTCTTTATAAAAGGAATCAAAGGCATGGGATTTAATATGATCAAAAAGTGGATTGTCAGTGCTATAGGTTTGCACAAGAACCTGTGAATGTTCGCTATAGCGGCCGGCGCGACCTATGACCTGAGATAAAAGCTGATAGGTTCTCTCCATGGCGCGGAAATCGGGAAAATTTAATTGTGAGTCGATCCCCAGGACAATCACACGATTGACTCGCTGAAAGTTATGGCCCTTGGCCAACATCTGCGTGCCGACTAAAATATCAATCTCATGCTCTCGAAAATCATCCAGGCGAGATTTCATTTTTTTAAAAGTGGTGATCTCTTCACGATCAAAGCGTTCAATTCTATATGTGGGAAAATGTTTGGACAGAACTTCCTGAGCTTTCTCGGTGCCAAAACCGCTTTGAAAAAGATCCATGTTGCCAGACTTGGGACACAGCTCCGGCATGGGAATCTGATAATCACTATGCGCCGAAGATAAAATATTTTTCTTTTTAAAATATCTTAAATTTACGCCGGTGTTCGGGTCAGTCCATTTATGGCCACAGTTCGAGCATTGAACAAAATTGGCAAATCCAAGACGATTGATAAAAACCAGAACCTGCTCTTTTTTCTCCACCGCCTCTTGAATCAAGGTCAACGCATTCTGGGTGAAAGGCCATGTGACATCCGACCATTTCAGCCCTTTGGCATCGAGGAATTCAACCACGGGAAAAGCACCTTGGGCCCTTTTCAACATCTTGAAATACTGAGTGGGATTTTGTTGTTTGAAAGCGTAAAAATTTTCAAGGGATGGAGTCGCCGAGCCCAGGATAATCGGGCACTGATGCAGTTGCGCCTTTTTAATCGCCACATCTCTGCCATTATAAGGACATCGATCCGACTGCTTAAAAGAAGTATCATGCTCCTCATCCACCACCACTAGCCCTAAATTTTCGAGAGGGAGAAAGACCGAACTACGCACGCCCAAAACCATGGCCGGCATAGTGTTGTTTTTTAAATATTTCCGAATTTGATATTTGGCGGAATTTGTAATGGCACTGTGATAGACGAAAAAAGGAAATTCTCCCAAATTTCTGCAAAAAAAATCGGTCAGCTGCGGTGTTAAATTAATTTCAGGAACGAGCAAGAGAACGGATTTACCGGACTCCAGGCATTTTTTGATAAGTTCAAAATAGACAATCGTTTTACCACTACCAGTCACACCATGAATAAAAATCTTTTCAAATCCCTGGCCAATTTTAGGCAGAAGGGTCTGAGCAATCTCCGCCTGCTCCGCCCGCAGGTCAAAGGGCGCTCCCTCCGATCGGCCTGTCACAATTTTAAGTTCACGCGCTTTTTTGACAGGATTAGGCAGGCAGTCGAAAATTAAGAGCCCCACGGAGTAGTGATAGTATTTTGCCATCCACAAAAAAAGCTCCAACTCTTTAGGCCCGAGATGAAGTTCCGAATCCAGAATGCCATCAATCGCCTTAATTTTGGCAAAGTCCAAATCGGGCGGACACAAATCGGTGTAAGAACCAATCTCGAGAATAATTCCCTGGCCCTTGCGTTTACCTAGGGGAACTTGCACAACATCGCCAAGTTTAAAAGCCGAATCCGGAGGAATTTTATAAGTCAGAATTGAATTCGGCCCTGGCATGCGAACCGCAACTTTGCCCAAGAGAACATTTTCGTGAATCATGTTTTCTTAACTTCCCAGGTGGTGGAACCATCTTGGTGATCCAGAATAACAATCTCCATCGCGCTCAGTTGTTGGCGAATTTCGTCCGACTTTGGAAAATCTTTTTTACTTCGCGCCAGCTGGCGTTGAATGACTAAATTTTCCACCGCCGCCTCGTCGATACCCTTTTTAACCAGGAGGATGCGATCGAGAGTGCGCAGAAATTCTGCCGGAATTTCTCCAAAGAGCGACATCAGATGTCCATGACCTCTCACCCACTCTAAAAACAAACGCGCACAGGCCTGCACCTTCACATCCTTGGCCTTCTTCGTAGGAGTCATGGCATTGAAGATTCGCACAATCTCAAAAATTTGCGCGCCCATTTCCACCGTATTGAAATCATCATTCAGGGCATCGGCAATTTTTTGATCAGCGGCCTGCATGGCCTTCACAAAATCTGCTCCCGCCAATTGCACATTATCCGCCCCTGGGGCGCGCGCCACTTTCTCAGCATCACGAAGGGCCCCATAAACACGGGCAAGACCGGCAATAGTTTGCAAAATCTTTTCATCATTAAAACTAACTTGCGCGCGATAATGGGCCGATAAAATTAGATGTTTTAGTATTTCGGGATGGTAGTCATCCATAAATTTGCGGGCGGTCACAATATTTCCCAGAGATTTCGACATCTTTTCATCATTCATGTTGATGAAATTGTTGTGCATCCAATAGTTGCAGTAGGGTACTCCTGTCCGCCCTTCACCTTGGGCAATTTCATTTTCATGATGAGGAAAAATCAAATCAATTCCTCCTCCATGAATGTCGATGGTCGGGCCTAAAATTTCGTGAATCATGGCGGAACATTCAATATGCCAGCCCGGTCGCCCCTTGCCCCAAGGAGAATCCCAACTTGGCTCCCCTTCCTTCGATGGTTTCCATAAAACAAAATCGGCTGGGCCTTTTTTCTTTTGATCAACTTCAACACGATGACCGGCCTCAAGCTCATCTAATTTTTTACCGCTCAATTTTCCGTAGCTGGGAAATTGCGCGAGATCATAAAAAACTTCGCCGTCCACCACATAGGCCTTCCCCTGTTTGATCAGGGCTGCAACAAATTGCACGATCTGAGGAATAAATTCCGTCACTCGCGGATTGTGCTCATGCTTTTTGAGTCCTAGTCGTTTAAAATCTTTTTCAAATTCTGCAATATAGCGCTCTGAAATAACCTGGGCCGAAAGCCCTTCGCTCTGGGCCTTGGCAATAATTTTGTCATCAACATCAGTGTAGTTATAAACATAGGTAACCTGATGTCCCTGGGCCTCAAGCCAATTTCTTACCAAGTTGAAAAAAATGGCCCCGCGAAAGTTCCCCACATGCAAAAGTCCATAAACCGTCGGGCCACACACATACATTTTGACTCGAGATTTCTCCAGTGAATGAAAGGGCATCTTTTTTTTTGTTAAGGTGTTGTAAATGACCATTTCGCCCATACCCATTCCTCCAATGTCTGACCAATTTAGTTCGAGCAAAAAAATGCACGGCTTGATCCGCTCGCATTATGAGTGAGATAATTAATATCATAGCGGAACGAGTTAGACACGGCGGAAAATGGAAAAAGATACCCTCCTCCCATTATTAGTTGGCGCTTTAATGCTTGCAACAATAGGCCTGATTGCGGCCGTGGGTATTTTGGCATACTTACTTTTCAAGAAGACTTCTGGCGAAAAGAAGCACGAAAGTTCACCTGAAGTTGCCAACGAGATTACAGTAGTAGAAGAACCCCAGACTCCCTCTGCCTATGCTGAGCACACTCAAGGATTATGCGCCAATCACCCTGACATCATCGCCCAAGGAATGTGCGCGATTTGTGCAGAATTATTCTGCGAAACTTGTCTTAAGGCCTACGAGATGCTGCATTTTTGTAATGAACACTACGAACTTTTTATCAATCATAAATGGGTCGAAATAGAAACGGTAAAAACTTCTCCCAATGATCCCGAGAGCGGATTGTCACTCTACACTCATAAAGAAAAAATGTGGCGGGAACGTAAAATTCCAAGCTACATCATGACTCATTATAAAATTGACATCGAAAATGATTTGATTGAATCTCACATCAAACTTTATGCTATGGATTCGGATCGCCAAACAGTTCAGAGGTCCTCGAATTCTAAGCGAGAACATCAATGAGCGAAAATTTCGATGTGGTTTTTCAAGGCGGGACCTGCGTTTTCCCCCATAGTGTCACCAAGGCAAATATCGGTGTGTCCAATGGAAAAATCAGCTCTTTCCGGCCCAATCTGAAGCATGCAAAAAAAATTATTAACTGTGAAGATTTAGTCATTTTCCCAGGGATCATTGATACTCAAGTGCATTTTCGTGAACCCGGACTGACACACAAAGAAGATCTGGAAAGTGGTTCGCGCGCGGCGATCTTAGGTGGTGTCACAGGTTTTTTAGAGATGCCCAACACCAAACCACCCACAACCACCTGCGCGAAGGTAAATGAAAAAATTGCGCTGGCAACAAACCGCGCTTTTGCCCATTTTGGCTTTTTTATTGGCGCCACCGCCAACAATCTTGAAGAATTAATGGCGGCAGAACAATGCCCCGGCTGCGTTGGAATCAAAATTTTCTTAGGCAGCTCAACCGGTGATCTTCTTCTCTATGACGCCAAAATTCTCGAGGAAATTTTCTGCCGCACCAATTTGCCAATTGCCATTCATTCTGAGGACGAGAACCGTCTAAGGGAAAGAGAGCATCTTCATCAGAAGGCCACTCACCCTCGGCAACATCCAGAGTGGCGAGATGTAGAAACGGCGGTGCGAAGTACCAAAATGATTTTAGAATTGGCCAGGAAGTGTCAGCGGCGAATTCATATTCTGCATATTTCTACCGCTGAAGAAATTGAAATTCTGCAGCACTATCGTGACACCGCGACGGTGGAACTCTTGCCACAACATCTCACCTTTTATGCTCCCGATTGTTATGAACGTCTCGGCACCTTCGTTCAAATGAATCCTCCCATTCGAGAGCGCCATCATCAGGAGGCCCTGTGGCGCGGCCTCAGCCTTGGGATTGTCGATCTTATTGGATCAGACCACGCGCCTCATACCATTGAAGAAAAAGAGCGAGGTTATCCTTCGGCCCCAAGTGGTTTGCCGGGCGTGCAAACCATGTTTCCCCTGATGCTGCATCATTCACTGAATGGCAAATTATCCCTGCATCAGGTGGCAAAGCTGTTGAGTGAAAATCCGGCGAATCTCTACGGCCTCACACGAAAAGGCAAGATCGCCCTAAATTACGATGCCGATTTTTCGATCGTCGATCTCAAGGCCAAACACACTATTCGGGTGAAAGACATGGCCTCCCGATGCGGCCACACTCCCTACGATGGCATGGAGCTAAAAGGGAAAGTGCTGATGACAATTT
>JAHFAA010000275.1:4978-5738 GCA_023250775.1 Bdellovibrionales bacterium | reverse complement strand
TTTTTGGCCTTCTCTTCTGATTCAGCGTCATTTACCCAAGGGGTTTCTTCCAGTGAGACACCTTTTAAATCTTGAGATTTTTGCAGATTGGACTTCAGCGCCTGAGTGCCTCGCCATTGTTTAAAAATCTTTTCAATTTTTGGATTGGCCTGAACGATTTTTTCGCCCAAGGAGTTGGCATAGAGGCGTTCAAAAACATAATCCGTGCACTCGGGAAAAATCTTCTGTAGATAGGGAATCGCCTGAATGGCATACCAGGCAGGGTTGGAGGTCATCTGCAAAACCAGTTTTTCATTTTGCAAGGTGGATGACTGAGATGATTGAATTAATTTATCAAAGTTGAAAGTTTTATTTCCCTTGCCTGAAATCCAAAGAGGAATTGATTCACGAATAAAGATTCGTCTCGACAAAATTGGCAGAAGACCTTCTTCTCCGTCACTAAATTTTTCGCTGATGGCCTTGACCCGGTAGACGAGCTGATAGCTGACGTCGGGCACTTTTAAGCGCCAAGAAAAGGCGGAAGATTTTTTTGCCGGAATGGTGAATTTGAACTTCTTCTCGCCCACAAGAAAATCTTTGGTGACCTCTTTATCATTATTGGCACTGGTAAGTTCTAAAATGGCTTCGCCCTTTTGTTCCTGATCAGAAAGATTGTCAACTTTGGCGGCAAAATACAGTTGATCTCCCTGCCGTAAAAAACGAGGAGGATTGGGCGTCACCATTAACTCTTTTTGAGTGACGATCTCTTTCATAACCGTTC
>JAHFAA010000275.1:0-4968 GCA_023250775.1 Bdellovibrionales bacterium | reverse complement strand
CTAACTCTGTTTTTTTCCCATGCGCCATCGCCATGAATTTCCATCTTGTCAGGGCCTCAGGCATGGTGAATTCAATTTTCACTCTGCCTTCGGAATCGGTCAGTAGGTGAGGATAAAAGAAGGCCGTTTCATTGAGATTTGTCCGCACCGTCACTTCCGGTTTCTTTTCTGGGTTGGGAGCAGGGGCGGGAGCGGCCGCAGGTTCATCGCTTCGTGCTTTTCTTTTGGACTCGGAAGGAGCTTCATCTTTCATCGCCATTGATTTAGAAAGCATTGCAGGCATTGCCTGCATCTCCATGGCATTTTCGCTCATACTTCCAATCGTGGCACTTCTGAAAGAGTCGCCACCATCAAAACTCATATAGGAATAGGGAAAGAGATAAGAAAACTGATTGAGAATGTCATAGGTAAAATGAGGATACTCGCGCGAGGGATTTACGCGATAGGTATTCCAGGCGTAGTAGAGAGTAAAGTTTTTCATCAACAGGGTTGAGCCATATCCCTGGAGCGGCTGGTCTATCCAATATCCTTCAAAGCTTGGAAAGTTCAGGGGCGCAAAGGCGTCAAGAGAAGCATCATACATGGTCGCCACCAGTTCACTGGCGATTTTTGCGGCATTGTATCCTTCGATTTTTAAAGTCCAAGTATCTTTTTCACCGGGGCGAAGTTTGCTATGCATAGTTTCAACCGAAACTTTGAGTTGTTTTTCCGGCCGTTCGACAGTGATAAAATTGTTATTAAAATAAAGCTGGTTTTCCTGGACGTACACCGTTTGAAGAGTAAATCCACCTTTCAATTTCTCAGTGATGGGAAAGTTGATGGTATGAAACTGGGAGTTGGGTTTTGTCCAGTACCACTTAAGCACCTTTCCATGTTGAGTGAAAGAAACATACGCGCCACCATGCTGGTATCCGGTGGCCAAAACTGCCTCAAGCGTTTCGCCAACTTTGAGGGAAGTTTTTTTGGCGGTAAAAAAAGAAGGGACCTTAACTGTGAAAGAGGATTTTTCTGATTTGACTCCAAATAAACCTTTCTCCATGGTGCCAAAAACGGTGAAAAAGATTTTCTCTTCAAGATCACTGCCAAATTGATCCCTGCTTTTTAAAATAGCACAGTAAGCACCTTCTTCAAGTTTGAATTTGACATTCCCCACCCCATCTTTTGTGCTGAATTTCGATGTGTTTACACTTTTTCCAATTTCCCAGTTTGCAATACTTGAAAGATCTTTAGTCGTTTCGACGCTTTTATTTTCAGTTGCCAAGTACCAGTGCCAATACCAACTATAGTTTTCACCCGAACTTGGTCTTCGATGCACTTCTGTTGGGCCATTTAAGGCATGAATTTCGACCGTGCCTTCAGCATTAGCGGGTTTGCCATCTAAGGTTGTCGTGGCAATATCAATCTTGACCTCAGTGTTGCTTGGGAGCCAATCCGCAACGGTTGGCCGGGCCTGCATTGAAACATAACCGACATTTATCGAAACATTTCCTGATCGAGTCTCTCCCGTGGAATCAATCACGTCTACTTCAGCACGAAATGCAAAAGCAGGACGATATTTTGGATTCACTGCTTTGTTAGGTTTTGCTTTAAATTCCAGCGTAAATTCACCACTGTCATTGGTGGTTACTTGTCCATGAGAAATTTCCTGTTCAGCCGCATAAGGATTGGCCCAATACCACCACCATGGAAGTTGAACACCTCTCATAATTCGAAATTTGACCTTGGCCGAATTGAGTGGCGCTCCGGAATAACTGATGGCCTTACCAGTGAGTTTAATATTGTCATCGAGATGGTATTGTTTTTCTGGTGCATCCATTGTTACTTCAAACTTTGGACGCTTATATTCCTCAATTCGAATGCCGGTATGGCCTTGATAAGCAGGAACAGCGATACTCATGGCCCCCATGAGAACATTTTTGGGGGCCATAAAATCGCCACTAAAAGAACCAAAATCATTGGCCGATTTTATCAATTTCGAAAGCTCTTTTCCGTTAGAGTCATAGAGTACAATTTCCACATCGCTACACTGGGTGACTTCATACACATCGTTCTTTTGGTCAAAGGCATAGCAAATTCCTTTAAAATGGATTCTTTGCCCCGGACGATAAATGGCCCGATCAGTAAAGAGGATGACGTGAGCCTCAGACTGCTTCTCCTGTTGATATTGAACATTCACCCATTGGGTATAAAGGGTGTCGCCCGTCTGTGGAGATTCGACATGAAAATACATGCTCCAATCACTATTGTTTTTTTCCGGACGGTAGAGCCATTGGCCGTCCTTGTCCGATTGAACATCGCGAATCTTTTCGTAGATGCCTTCTTTGTTATTGTTTCTTTGATAAACGTTAATTTTCTTTTTTTCCAGAGGTGTTCCCGTGCGTGCATCCAACACCATTCCAGAAATGCCCTCACGCTGTCCCCGCACTAAAATCAGCGTATCTGTTTGCCAAAAAGAAGTGTAGGAGAGTTGCTGATTGCGACTGCTATTGTCGTATGAAAATTTTGCATCTGATGAGGCAAAAATTCTATAAAATCCATAGTCCAAATTGGGAATTGGACTGTCGATTTCTCTTTCCTTAAAATCTTTGGTTTCACTCAAGTCTAATGACCACTCCTTCAAAGGCCGTTCGGCAAGAAGCCTTTTGATCTCGTCGTTATCCAACGAATCATCGATTCTGCGCCATTTTTTATGGAGATAATTCTTCCAGTCGTCTTTAACAATTCTAAAATATAATTTTTTAATATTTTTATATTTGAGAGTGAAAATTGCATTGGATTTATCAATGGAATTTTCTGTTTTGGCATTGAATTGCGGTTGCTTGATATTGTCGATGAGATTGCGACATGAGATGGCGCCGTCTGATTTCGGATGACGAGTGACGGCCTGTTCACAAACATGCACCGCTGACACGTAATCCTGATTGCTGTTAAATTGCTCGGCGATTTCTAAAGATGCCAAGGTTGAAGTTGCAACATTTTTGAATTCTTCCTCGATTTCTCTCAGTCGTTTAAGAAAAACCTCCTGCTTTTCTGGGCCAGTGACTTGAGCATTAATAAATTTTAACCGTGCCAGATCGGCATCAACAAATTGCTCAAGCAAATCTTCCTTTTGGTAATAATTCATCAGCATTTGATAAGTTTGAATTCCTCGTAGCAGGGGAGATTCTTTATCAGTCGTTTGCGGTTTGTAGCTCAAAAAAGTTTTGTGGTTGGCGAAGGCCCCAGAGGTCACATCGACTTCGAATTTGTCTTCAGGCGAAGGCAGCGTGGAGGTTCCGTAAGCGAGAAAGGTGATCAACTCCCGCAGCGCAAATTCATAAAGGCTGACGGGCGATTCTTTAAAGAGATTGCCTCGCTCAATCAGTCCTTCATAGTTCTCAATTTTTTCCTTTTTAAGGTAGTCGACGCTTTTTAACCCATCCTCGAAAAGTATTCGAATTTCACTGAAAATTTTATTTAAATCCCAAGTGGTAAAATCATCACTTTCAAGTCCTGCTGTTTGGGTACGTGAAGCGAATTTATAGCGATTTTGTTCATAGTAATGCCAAAACCATCGCGCCAAAATAATTTTTACCAGAGGTCTTACATCAGACGAAACCTTACCAACCTCATCCCTTAAAATTTTGACCTTATCTTTGGGGGCCTTGCCTAAAATATGAGACTGATTGAGAATCCGTTTGGCGATGGCGCGAATGTACAGCCCTTTGCTGTTTTGTGATTTTGCTTTTTTTTCAAGCTCGATCGAAAGCTCAAGCGCTGTCTGAGGCAACTTTTTGGCCTCTGCTTCATTAATTTTCTGTAAAAGGGAATCTAAATTGTGATCTGATGGAAAGGCCGATGTGACAGAAACAAGAAGGAGTGCGCACAGAGTGAAAAAATAATTCATAGAGATATACCTGCCTGCATTTCAAAAATGTAGGCAAGTATATCTAGGTTCAATAGATAATGAAACAATTTGAGGCGCGGCGAACTACTGATTAAAGTGCAGTTTTATTGGCGCGCCGGTGGTGCGATCAGTGCCTTCGACATCAAGAGAATTAACACCGGTAGGAATGCCTATAAAGGAGGACATGGCGGCAAAGATTTTCGTTATATCGACTCTATGTCCGTTATCAGTTTCAATACTGCCTGTGACCTTGCAAGCGCCATTAACGATGTTGGCCTCAATTCTGACTTCTTTTTTGCGAATAGGCACAGTCTGGAAAGCAGGCATTTTAAAGGTTACTTGATGTTCATCTTGATTCAGCACGATGGGGCCTAAGCGTTTCAAATCATCCGAAGTCATATTTTTTACACGACCATCCTCTTCACCCATGATCCAGTAGTTACTAAAACCAGGCGCGCCATTTTCTTTTTTGGCGATAGTGCAAGAAGGCAGGTTAACTTTCATGCCATAGTGGAGAACATTTTTAGCATGGTAATCTTTTTCAAAACGAAAGACTTCGAATCTTCTCGCCTGTTCTGGCGTATCACTGGCATCTGTCATGATGGCATTAACGTTATCACTGACATCGAGCAAGCGGTTGATCGTGGAGGGAGTTGCCTCGACTGGCGAAAGAGCTTTGTGCGGACAATTTTCCTGAGCCCCCACGATACTCAGGCAACTAAACATCATCAATGAAACGGCGATTAAGCAAGTTTTCACAAAACACCACCTTACAAGAGTGTTGATAGATGGGCTTTGATATGCCAAACCCAGGCCAACTTACGTCGGGTGAACCCCTGTAAAAACAACTAGTTGCACCACTAAAAGGATGGCCCTGTTCAATTTTTAGAGAAAAGTGTTGAAAGAATAGACAGCCGTTTGGCTTAAAATTCTAATTCACACTTCTCGGCTTGTTCCAAAAATTTCACCAGCAGATCAACGCCTGCCGCGACATCTTTTTTATGCAGCATTTCGCTCGGCGAATGAACATAGCGAGTGGGAATCGAGAGAGTGCATACCGCGCCTCCACCATGAATTTGCAT
>JAHFAA010000274.1 GCA_023250775.1 Bdellovibrionales bacterium | reverse complement strand
TAACGATGATATAGGTTGTGAGGTTTGCATGACACCTACAGATAACGTAAACGAAGAAAATATCCAATCTCAAGAATTCAATTTCCGCCCTATCACTCAAGGTCTTGGATTTCATCAGAGTAAGCAGACCTGGCCAAAAACCAAAGTTAATCAAACTTCTAACCAGCAAAAAGAGCGTGCTAAACCAGTCCCAACCACAACAACCAATTTGTTGAAACAGGAACTTGGTCAAGAATTGCGACAAAGCCCTGCCTTGCAAAAAATCTATGGTGCAACCACAACTCCGAAAAATACTCCAGAACAGGTAATCACAAAGCCAAATTTGGTTGATGTTGCGATTTGGCCACAACTCATGGCCTGGGTCATCGATATTTTCATCATTGCTTTGGGCACTATGTTCATTATTTTGTGCTCGAGTTTTCTGACCTTCGGGGACTTTATCGCTCCCTTCTATTCTCCGTTTTCAAGAGATTTTTATCTTTTATTCAGTACTCTCTTCGCGCTGTTTTATTTATTTTATTTCACATTGCTGGATTTGAATTCTTCTGTCGGCAAATCATTATTCACCATTAAAGTTATGCCGGTTGATAAAGATCAAATTGAAATGAAGGACACTTTCATTCGAGCATTCGTCACTTTGGTGTCCTTGATGGGTTTAGGAATTCCAACCCTGCTGGATTTTCAAGGAAAGCTTTCTAAAACAACATTGAAAAAATAATGTTTGGTTCAGATTTAGATAAATTTCTGGCAAAAAACAAAAAAGCAAAAATCGTTTTTACCAATGGCTGTTTCGATATTCTTCACCGAGGCCATGTTGAATATTTGAACGAAGCCAAATCACTTGGAACAGTCCTTATTGTTGGTTTAAACAGCGATGCCAGTGTTCGAAAACTTAAAGGCCCTCAACGACCAATAAATTCCGAGTTCGATCGAAAACTTGTTCTTGAAAACTTACGCTCTGTGGATTTCGTCCAGATTTTTGATGAAGACACTCCTTATGAATTAATTAAACACATTCAACCCGATGTCTTGGTCAAAGGTGGCGACTGGAGTGCCGACAAAATCGTCGGTTCAGATCTCGTTTTGGCGAAAGGCGGCCAAGTCAAATCCCTGAAGTTTGTCGATGGTTTTTCTACCACCAACATCATCAACAAAGTTAAAGATTGAGACATGCTTTATCTTTTTTTCAACGCTCCTAAAGAATTTAAATCGGATATTGATAAGACCTTTCATTGGTTTGTTATTTCAAATGAGTCGTATCCTCATTCTTTGCACTCCCATCTCTGTCGTCTCAACCCACGCAGCAAAGAGGAGTTTAATCGATGTCTATGTAGCTCACTGGGTGTTTGTGACGGAATTTTTCTCATCAAAGATTTGGAAGCAACCATCAAGTATCAACCCACGCAAAATATTTTTGTTGGAAATGACTTCATTTTTGTACCCACTCGTTTCAAAAATAAATTTGACTTTTTCGCTCTGGAAAGTGGACCATTCATCTCGGAAATTTGTAATCACTTAAAACTTCAGTAACAACCGACTATTTCTCTCTCCCATAACTTAAATATTTTTGTCATTTATTGCATTAATCATCTCATTCTCGGGCAAATTTTTCCGATCAGTTTCATAAGCATTTCGCAATGCTTGGTTTGGTTTGGTTTGGAACATGAAATTAGACACGGGTGTTTGATTTCTTAATTTCACAGGGAGGTTCTTATGTTTAGAGGAGATTAGGTTATGGGTTTAAGAATTGCTACAAATGTACAGTCAATTGGTGCACAGAGGAGTTTGTCGAACATTAAAAGTGAACAAGACCGAAGTTTGGAAAAACTTTCTTCCGGTCTTCGAATAAACCGTGCCAGTGATGATGCTGCTGGTTTGGCCATCAGTGAAAAAATGAAGGCCACGATCAGAGGCACACAACAGGCATCGAGAAACGCGCAGGACGGTATTAGTATGATTCAAGTTGCTGAAGGTGGATTGGGAGAAGTTTCTAGCATTTTGATTAGATTGCGAGAACTTTCTGTTCAGGCCGCCAACGATACTTTAGGTAGTAATGAACGCAAGTTCACAAACCTTGAGTATCAACAGTTAAGCAGCGAGATCGATCGAATTGCGGGATCAACGACCTTTAACGGTCGCGCTTTGTTGAAAGGCGAAGGAGATCAACTTGAATTTCAAGTTGGTGCTTCTAACGATAAATTCAACGATCGAATTGGCTATAACCCAGGGGACGCCAATATCACTACTGATGCATTAGGGTTGAAAGGTTCGTCTATTGAAGAGAAAGATAAAGCGCAATCAAATTTGAGTGCCATTGACTTGGCCCTCGATGCTGTAAACGGCAATCGCGCTAATCTAGGTGCTCTACAAAATAGATTGCAGTCAACCGTAAGTAACTTGGATGTTGGAACGGAAAATATGTCAGCAGCGAATTCCCGTATTCGTGATACAGACATCGCCGTTGAAAGTGCCCAGCTTGCACGTTCAAACATTCTGAGTGCCGCCAGTACTTCAGTTTTGGCCCAAGCCAATTCCAACAGCGCTGGAGCTTTGAAATTGATTGGCTAAGATTCTGAAAGTGCAGTGATTTGTACATAAATTGAACAAGGGGGGAGAGAGGTAATCTCCCCCTTTTTTTTGTCCAAAAAATTAAACTTGACAGAAAAACTAAAGTTATTCCCGACAACTCCGATAGGTTTTATGTCTGATAGAAAGGGTCAGACATAACAGGAGAACGAAAATGGGTTTAAGAATTGCGACTAACATTGCGTCTATTGCGGTCCAAAAGCACATTAAAGATGTGTCAGAGGAATCTGATAAAGAGCTCGAAAGACTCTCATCAGGTAAAAGAATTACAAAAGCTGGGGATGATGCTGCAGGATTGGCGATTGCCAAGAACCTAGAAGCACAAACCCGAAGCTTGCATCAGGCCAATCGAAATGCCAACGATGGCGTCTCAATGGTGCAAACGGCTGAAGGAAGTTTAAATGAAGTCTCCAACATCTTGGTAAGACTCCGTGAACTATCCATCCAGTCGGCCTCAGATACTGTAGGAGAGACAGAAAGAGGCATGCTCAACCTCGAGTATCAGGAATTATCAAAAGAGGTTGATCGAATTTCACAATCAACAGAATTTAACGGCGTCCACCTCCTCGATGGTCAAGGAAAAGGTGTCCTCGACTTCCAAGTTGGGTCCAAAGGTGGCGAGCAAAATATTATTAAATATGATTCGGGACAAACGAATGCATCATCAAGTTCAATTGGAATCAGTGGTACATCAGTTGATACAAAATCAGATGCCCTAGGATCTGTTAAAGCGGTTGATGATGCCATCAACGCGATCAGCGGACAGAGAGCAAGTTTAGGTGCAATTCAAAACAGATTGCAGCACTCAGCTTCAACTCTCGAAGTACAAAGTGTGAACCAAGAACATGCAAGGTCTGTAATAGAAGATACAGATATTGCAAACTCAGCGGCCCAACTTGCCTCAAGCACAATTGTAAAAAGTGCTGGTATTGCAGCTTTGGCCCAAGCGAATATGATTCCAAATGCAGCACTGAAACTTATCTAAGGATAGGTGGACTGAAACTTTCGCAAGGTTCTGTACGCCTTCTTAAACCCACCCCCCAATGAGGATGGTCTCATTGGGGGGCTTTATAAAGGGAAAAGAGGGTGGTACATTTCGTGAATGAAATTCTCGTCAATCTCTGATCTGCACATCAAATCTTCGCGCGACCCGTCTTTTGAAATCTTCAATCATTTTATGACTTACTGCCTGGAGCACGAGATCACACACATCGGTTTGCTTGGCGATATCTTTGATTTAATGATTGGCCCACATCTAGAATATTACCAAAATTTTCAGGGGAACTTTGATCTGATGAAAAAGGCCCTCGAAAAGGGAATTCATATTTATTACTTAGAAGGCAACCATGATTTTCATTTAGAGGGACTCTTTAAATTAATTGGAATAACGGAATTCAAAAATTTTTCATATATAAAAAAAGCGACACAAATCAAACTGGGCAACAAAAACATCATCATCTCTCATGGTGACGACCTTGGGGGTGCCAGCTTTGGTTATACCCTGTATTCAAGGTGGATCTTACGAGGGCCCTTTATCGGATTTCTGGCCACACTCGCCCCCTATAATCTGATCACTGCCATTGGCCATTATTGGTCGCGAAAATCGCGCATGAGTCATCAAGGCAGACAATTTGATGAGACCTTGGTGCGAGAGAAATTTAGAGCTACGGCCCAAAGATTCTGGGAAAAAAGAAAGTTTGATGTCTTAATTATGGGACATTCACACGTGAAAGATCACTTCATTTTGCCTCAGGGCGCGGTCATCCTTAACAGTGGTGATTCCGCCGCATCCAAAGTCTTTTCGTATGTCGATGCAGATTCGGCCAAACTTATTGAACTTGCATAGGGGCCATGACGGCATACAACTCTTGCTGGTTTTTATAGGCAAACTCTTTAGCAATTGAGATGGTTCGATAATCATCTTTTTGCGATGACCGAGTTTCCTTACAAATTTCAGTTATTTTATCCGCATTCACGGCGATCTGAGGAAGGTGGGTAATCACGATAACTTGGCCATTATTGGCAACATCTTTTAAAGCTGTTCCAATTTTCAAGGCCGTCTCACCGCCAATCCCGCTCTCAATTTCGTCAAAGAGAAAAATACTGATCGAATCCTTGGCGGAAAAAACACGCCGGATTGAAAGGAGAATGCGACTGAGCTCTCCGCCAGACGCGATATCTTTTATCTTGTGCATTCCCTCGCCGGGATTGGTTTCAACCATAAAGTGGACATGATCCAATCCCGCCATGGTCAATTGATCAAGTGGTTCAACCACAATCTGCAAAGTAGCACCAACCATATTCAGTTGCTGAATCCCTTTGGAGATAAGCTTGGAAATTTCAAGCGAGGCCTTCCGGCGACCTTTGGAAATCGCGGCGGCAAGTGCATAGGCCTTTTCTTCCATGCTTTTAATTTCGCTTTCGAGGTTGCGAATTTGTAGATCCTCATCTTCGGTACTGGCCAATTCGCGTTCAAAGCGATCGAGCATCGCCCCTAATTCTTGAGCATCACAATTATATTTACGCTTCAGTTTTTGATATCGATCCAGACGTTCGAGTACAGAATTGATGTCGAAAGAATCATCATTATAAAGTTCAGCAATTTTGTTCAGTTCAAAGGTAAATTCTTCTATGAAATTCTTAAAATCGTGCAATTTGCTGAGCGAGTTGGCATCGATCGCGAGTTTTGATTTTTCAACAATTTTTAAAATTTTCAAAACGCCAGATGAAATTGAAATATCGTCATCACCAAGGATTTGATTAACCTGTGCGCAAGCCCCAAGAATTTGTTCCTTGTTGATTACTTTTTCTTTGAGCATTAAGACTTTCTTTTCGTCCTCAGCGCTTGGGCCGAAAGTTCGCAATTCCTCAATTTGAAAGTTCAAAAAATCTTTTTTCTGAATTCGCTCGGCCATTTTTGTCTGAAGCTCAACCAGTTTTTCCTTCAACTGATGAAGCTGAGTAAAAATATTCCGATATTGAGCGAGGTTCTCATCCTTGATGTAATGATCAATCAATTTTAAATGATAATCTTCGGATAATAATTTTTGATTTTCATATTGCCCAACAATGTCGATGAAGAATTTCGCAACATCATTCAGATGCGAGGTCTGGCAGGTTTGGAAATTCAAGAAGCATTTGTTCGCACCAGTCGAACTAATT
>JAHFAA010000273.1 GCA_023250775.1 Bdellovibrionales bacterium | reverse complement strand
CGTTTTTCTCGTCTCAACGACTCCTATCTGGCGCAACGTCGAGCAAGCGTGAACGTCTTCACGCGCTTCTCATTATCTATGAGTATCGCCACCGCCGTCTCTTTTCTGGCACTGGGACTCTTCGGCGCCTGGGCCCATCAGCATGGTCGCCTAAGCGTCGGCTCACTCGGCGTCGCCTTCACTTATTTTGGCCTTGCTGTCACTGTCCTACAGGCATTCTTCGAATGGCTTGGCCAATTTGAAGAGGCCATGACGGGCCTGGAACGTTTGGAAGAATATCTGCGCATGCCCTTGGCCCCTGGCGAACGGCTCCCCATGAGTGCCGCCTTCGACACCGGACATCCCAAGGAAGTCCTGACCCCCACTCCGCCTTTCGCGCGCGGCACGAGTATTAAAATTCGCGATCTGTGGATGCGCTACAGGGAAGAAATGCCCACCGTTTTGTGTGGCATTGATCTCGACGTGGCGGAAGGCGAACGCTTGGCCGTCATCGGTCGCACCGGCAGTGGAAAAACCAGTTTGGTGCAGGCCTTGTTCCATCTCTATCCCTTGATGAAAGGAAATATTCAAATTGGCGGACTGGCCGCAGACCTAAGCGAAAAGGGCGGGACGCCTGCACCAGGACTCATGCCGCTACGACAGTATCGCCAGCAAATGGCCTACATCACTCAAACCCCAGCACTCTTTTTAGGCAACGTGCGCGAAAATCTGACCCTGGCGGGAGAAGCAAGCGATACCGAGCTGGCCCAGGCCCTTCAATCAGTTCAGTTTTTGCACAATGGGGCGACAGAAGAAGATTATTGCAAACTTCTCGATCACCATATCGAAGAGCAAGGACGCAATTTGTCCTCAGGTGAACGCCAACTTTTATGCATGGCCCGCTGTTTGGTTCAAGATACACCGATCGTAATTTTGGATGAGGCCACCAGTTCCGTTGACCCGCGCTCAGAAGAGATTATGACCCGTGCTACGGAAGAGATTTTTAAAGGCAAAACTCAAATCATTATTGCTCATCGATTATCGACGATCGAATCCTGCCACCGTGTCCTGTGGCTACAACAGGGGCGAGTGCATCGAATTGGGCCTCCGACAGAAATTCTGCCTGAATTTGCACAATCCGATTTACATGCCTAAGGCCGACCATGAGAAAAAATATGTTTTATGCGCTTTTTTTCTCCTCGCTTCTCAGCGTTGGCTGCAAACCTTCCTGCCCCGAAGGCAGTCAGCTCATCAACTTTTCAAATCAGATGTTCCGGGCTCAAGGTTGTTCCACCACTGACAAAATTCCCGTGGGTGAATGGACCTGGTGGCATCCCAACGGAAAAGTTTGGCGCACAGGAAGCTACCAAAAGGGAAAACCCATTGGGGCCTGGGACATCTGGTTTGAGAATGGTTCACAGCAGGCCGAATTCCACTATACAGCCTCACAGATTGCCCCAGCTTACACCTCTGTCCCCGATGGAACCTGGTTGCATTGGTACCCAAATGGCAAAATGCGCTTTAGCGTGCACTTCAATCAGGGAGTGGCCGATGGCCCGGCAACAGTGTGGTATGATTCCGGGGCAAAAAAATACCAGGGAGATTTTTTAAACGGCCAACGAACGGGAACCTGGATTGCCTGGAAACGAGACGGAAAAATCGCAGGCAGCGGTCTCTATGGCGTCGATGGCCGGCCAACAGGTACGTGGCAGAAATCTCCCCCAAAACCCGACCATGAATCGACGCAAATTAGTTTCACGAGTGTGACTGTCACCCAAATCTCTGACGAACGCGACAAAACTCTCGCTCTTGGGCCGGCGCTTTCTCCCTTCGTCCCCTATGCTGTCGATCAGGAGTATCCGCTTTCACAAATTAGTGGTGTGTGGTTTGATGAATTTCGAATTGAGCTCGGTCTGTCTGCTGAGGAGCTTAAATGAAAATCCTGTGGCCTTTTTTTCTCTTGCCCACACTTGCCTGGGCGGCGACTCCTTGGGGAGGAAAGATCGGGTGGGAATTCATGCTGCTCTTCTTCAGCGTACTCATCATTCTCGTCACAATCTTATCGACACCAGTGGTGTTGTACTTTCGACGAACGGTCGCCCTAAGAAAAGAGCAAAAACGCGAGGACTCCCATCTTCCCTCCGCCATTTTTCTCACCGTGACTTCATTTCTGCTGACTATCGCGGCGGCCCAAAAATCTCATCTCGATACCGGTTTCCAATTGGTCATGGTGGCGATCTTTCCTTTGATTGGATTTCTTGTGTCTCTGAGGTCATGGCCAAAGCTTCCGTCACGCTCACGCTGGCGCTGGGTGCGATGGTCTGTCGTCTCGCTTGCCTTCGCCATTCCTGTGTTGATACTTGTTTCCGTGCATGATCTCACTGAATCTGTCGATGCTCCCCCATTCCTTGACGACGGGTTCGATTTCATCCAGCGCGTGATTCACCGACCCTTTTGCCGATTCCCCATTGCCAAGCAAGTTGCCCTGCGATGGATTCCACTTGAACAGACTTCGTCCTGGCGAAAAGAAAGTCGCTGGCCGACTGTTCTAAATGGGTTTCGGCAGTTAGAAAATGATGTTTCGCTCGAAGTGAGGGCCTATGGTTGTGATGAAAATGCCGTGACTCTCGTGGTAATTTATCCCAACTCACCCACTGCAAAAGATGGACGCTCCCATCTCATCCAAGCATTGCGTGCCATTAATGATCAAGAACTCGCCAATGCAATCGCCCAGTCAACCACCTCAGGCCTTCCCTTGGATGTGCAAATCAACGGCAAAGTTTTTCACTCTGAAATGGCCAAGCAAGATCATGAACCTGGATACAGTAAGGTATGGGTGGCGCCCAAATAAAGATTTTAATTTTCGATCGACACCGGCGCGCTTTGCCCATTAACCGCACAAACAATTTCCCCATCGCGCAGGTTGCGTTCAAAGGTGGCATCGACGGTTAATTTCTCATTTTTTAAAATCGTGGCAAGGGGCGAGCTAAAAACCAAGAAGGCGTCACTGCGCTTTTTGAGTTCGGTCTGTGGCGCAATGGCAAATTTGAGATTGCACTCAAGCTGCCAGCTATAAAGATCGACCTTGGTGTGATTGGTTAAGGTCATTTTTCCGGCCGAGGGATTTTGCGCATCAGGGATAATGCTGATTAAAATCTCCTGAACTTCTTCCACCTTGGCGGGCGATAATTCATAAAATTTATTCAAGGAATAGCTGAAGACCGGGCCTGTGAGCTTGGCAAAGTAGCGTTTGTCGTCTGCAGAGGCATAAAATTTTACTTCACTGTCATTAAAGTTACAGCCTTGGATTTCCTTAGTTCCAACAGGAAGCTCGGTCAGTAATTGATCATGTGATTTATAACGAACAGGTGTGCGGTTGTCGAAAGCGACAATCACATCCATGCTATTGTCCTCGTGAACGCTGGCCACCATGCCGGCGGTTTCATCGCTTTTCATGCAAGAAAGTTTGTACTCCATTTTCAGGGGCGAAGCGGAAGTGAAAACTTGCTCGCCAATGGTTAAGACATGTTCGTATTCATAACCAGTTTCATCACTCTTATTTTTGAGTGCAACGGAACGTGAAACAGCTTCACCACTTGGAAGATGAAAGGCGCACTCATCAAGTGGAAGGCGTGGATCATTGGGATCAGGAATCTGAGCAACAATCTGGTAGTTGGCATTGTCGAGCAAAAAGAGCGCTTCCATTTCTTTGGCATAACCATCATCTTCGGCATTATCAGCGGCGGAAGGATTATGAGAATAGCAGTAAGCATTGGAGAAGGTTTTCATCTCCGTCGTGGAATAAATTCTAACATTGTTGGGAGTGAATAAATCGATTTGCTGTTTGATCCAATCACTGAAGGCCGAGGGACGGGTGTAAACACCAGGAGCGCCACTTTGTGCGCAATCCATTCCCCAGCTGACAATACCAATTTGTTCTGGGCCAGTGGCGGTCTCGACAATCAGCGGGCCTCCAGAATCACCATAGCAGGTATCTTTTTTGCCTTGGTTCTTGTTGCCAGCGCAGATTTGCCGCTGATCGACCGTTCGATAGTCAGGGCCGCTACGACTGCACTCGGAGAGGAGGACCTCGTTTAAAACGACGGATTGCATCTGATCTAAAAAGAGATCACCGTAGGAACTGATATTGCCAAACCCGATAGCGGTGAGTTCTCTGCCGGCAAACTCATCAGAGTTGGCATGAAGAGGAATGGTAGTAATTGTCGAGTCTTGAAGTAAGGGCGACCTTTCGTCGAGAATAAGGAGTGCCAGATCATTCACGATAATATTTTTGTCATAACCAGGATGAACGACAATCGCCTTGATCGGTACCAATGTATCTTTAGTAATCTCGCTGGCCCTATTGGCCTTCATGCTTACTGATAACTTGGTAGTAAGATTTTCCACGCAATGGGCGGCGGTGAGCACAACATAAACGCCGTCCTTATGAATAAGTGAGCCGCCACATTCCGGGTAATATTCAAGTGAGCCGTCGCCGCGCACGGTTGAATTCACGAGAGAGACAAAGTATCCAGGAGAATTGATGGCCACGCCACCGACGATTTTATCTTCTGCGAATCCGCGAGTCATCGTTAAAGACATAATCACGGCGCTAAAAATGAAAAGTTGCGTTCTCATCGATGGTCTCCTGTTTTGAAAGTGCATTGTTAGCACCAAAAATCATACTTTTCCATTTTTTTCGATGCAAAAAACACCTGCTCCATGATAGTTTTTTAGGGGAGACATCTTAAAGTGGCAGACAATAAAAACATCTCGGCTGACTCTTTCGCGAACCTAAATTATGAGTCACTGATCGAAAGTTCACCTAATCCCATTTTTTCACTTGATCGTGAGTACCGTTACACAACTTTTAACCGCGCCCACGCCAACGTCATGAAGGCGCTCTATGGAGCGGACATTCGAATTGGCCACCCTCTTTCAGAATATCAAAAAATTCCTGCCGATTGGAAAATGGCAAAGGCCAATCTCGATTGTGTTCTTGCTGGAGAAACGACTCACGCCTCCGGTTGGACAGGTGGCCCCGAAACGACTCGAAAATATTTTGATGTTCACAATTTTCCCGTTTATGCAAAAACGGGGGAAGTCATCGGCATCTTAGTTTTCGCCATTGATACAACGGAACGCAAGCGTGCAGAAGAAAACGTGCAAAAGAGTGAAGAACGTCACCGAACCATCCTGCAAACGGCCATGGATGGATTCTGGCTGGTGGACATGCAAGGACACCTCCTGGAAGTGAATGAGGCTTATTGCAAAATGAGCGGTTATTCCCAGGCAGAACTTTTAAAACTGCGCATCACCGATCTCGAAGCGTGCGAAAGTCTTGAGGAGACTGCCCAGCATATCGAAAAACTATCAAAGGAAGGCGCAGACCGTTTCGAATCACAGCACAGACGAAAGGACGGCAGCATTTTTGATGTCGAAGTAAGTATCAAGTATCTACCTGGAGAAGTCCCTCTCGGGATGGGATTCTTCAGGGACATCACCGAGGGCAAGAAAATTGATCGGGCCATTCGTGAAAGTGAATATTTTTTCAAAGAATCACAAAAGGCGGCCTTCATCGGTTCTTACAAAACCGACTTTATTAAAGGGTACTGGGAGTCTTCAGAAGTTCTCGACCAAATTTTTGGCATTGACTGCAATTACAACCGAAGTGTTCAAGGTTGGTTAGACATCGTCCATCCCGATGATATGGGGATGATGGGCCAGTACCTGCAGGATGAGGTTATTTCTAAACGCAAACCTTTTGATAAAGAGTATCGAATA
>JAHFAA010000272.1:1198-5786 GCA_023250775.1 Bdellovibrionales bacterium | reverse complement strand
ATCGCCAATAATGCACTCAATTTTATTAACTGGCCTAATCTTTTCTACGTGTGCACCAATATTCCGAGGGTCCAAGCGACAGCGACAGCGTACCCGAACGCCAGTGCCACGGCCCAAGCCGCCTTCGACACTTTAACACGCGAGTACTACTGTCTGGAGGAAGGTAAAAAAACCACTCCCAACTACGCCAACGGCACTTGCTCAAATCCGCTGTCCACAACCAAATCCGCTTGCGCGACGCCAGGAATTGGTTCTGGAACTTGGTCATATTACTGTTTTCCCACCGGCCAACAGAGTGACTATCTGGCAATTCAGTCAAGTGTCTGGTCACGATGTGGTTGTGATGCCACTCCATTCCCCACCACTCCGACCGATCCCAAGTGTCCTGACTTTGGATTGCAGGCCACCTTCGATCTGCAAAATAAAATCACTGCGATCACTTGCTTGATCCCTGCGCCAAAAATAGATCCGACTCCCTTTCAAAAATTGGAGCTCAATGTTTCTGCACGGACAGTCCCCCACCGTTTTTACAAAGACGATGCGACGGGAGCTTCTGTGGATGACGTGACAACCTTAAAAAAAATTAGCCCTGTTCCCACCAACGAGGGAGTGCAATTCTCCTATATCGATGAATTTGGAAAATCAGGGGCGCAAAATGCCAACAACTACAACATGAATGCAATTTTGGGACAAATGACAGTGGCCCTAAACAGGGCCCGCCCTGCCATCATGGTGAACGTCGAGTATGACCAGACTTACATTATTTCAGCTTTGCGCGGTTCGTACGCTCCTTGCCCTATGTGCGCCAAGGATTCATGGTTTGACGCTTTCTCCGCCTTCCCCTCAAGCACCCAAGGTCGCGGTCTTGAGGCCATCGGGCACACCACCTCCCGCAATACTTATCAAACCAATCTTACGCTCGGAAACTATGAAGACACGATTTTCGGTCGCGCCTGCTTTATCCCTCCCACCATGATTCCCTTTACTCATATGAAGCGGACCACGGTAGCGGCCCAGCGCAGAGCACGGCTCACAACTCAGGCCGCCATGTTCGTCAATGGCTATCAGAGAGATTGGTTCGGATTTAACCAGGGTGCCTTGATTGGAAGTTTTGATGGTGTCAGCTGGTTCTCCATCGGAGGCGGCCGGCGCATCCAGGCCAAGGGTAACAAACTCTACTTGGCCATCAATGCCCCCTATGCCGATCTCGCCTCGGCCACCGACATTGTGGCAAACATTATCCTAGATCAAGGCGGCAACGTTGCCGCTGATTTTGACTACGATCCAAATTTGGCCAGCATTGATGCCCAAAACAACTCCGGGGCCACCTGCCAAAAATATCACCAGTGTGAAACAGACGGCGATTGTGTCACCCAACTTGGTTGGGAATATATGTGTATCAATACTTCCGGCATCAAAACCTATGTTCCTAAATTTGATTTAGATGGCAATGAACAGATTGACGAAAAATCGGGTGGCATGGTCAATGTTTTGGGAGGCAAGACGCTTCCGACTGGCTCCAAAAAACGTTGTGTCTATCGTGGAATGGGCTCTCCATGCAAAGTCGACTTCTTAACCGGTACCACCTACTCCTCTCCAGACAGCAAAGTCATTGGCAACAACAAAATTTTTGCTTGTGCCCCCAATTTCTACTGCGCCAAATTAAATGAAACCAGCGCCTTCAACGATCAGGTGATTCGTGAACCCAATGATATAAATAATATCCTCTACGGCAAAGATACTGACATTCTCGGAAGACCAAAGAATTACACCGGTGGAGGCAAAGCTCTCACCACTGAAACTAAGGAAAATTTGGCCCACAACTTTGCACTTTATACTTCCACCGCCGCAACTCCCGTGTCCGTCGGAGACTGGGGTCTTTGCATGCCAGGCAAGAACTTGACGGGCAACACTTGGAATTCACAACAGCAGGCCAAAGACAATTCACGACGAACAGATTTTATCAGCCAGATTGGTAGCTGTAACTCGGACCAAATCAGCGATGCTCGACTTAAAAGTTGCCCGGCCTTCGACCTGCGCGAATATTTAAATGGGACGAAAGAAAATACCAACTACATGAACTACATTATGACCGGCCCCGGTCTTGGTGATGCGAGCATAGGTACGGGCTATTTCAGTGTCTCCACACCACAGGACGAAGATTACACTTTCAGAAAAACTCAAAACATCTGTGGGAAAGAGGCCCAAAGGAAAAGTGGCACCAACCCTATTGCCTGGGGATCGGTCGAATACGGGGCCTCACCAGCGAGTGTCCTGCTTCCAGGCATGGCGCAAAATGCTTGCTTACGGCGCGCGGGCTCCATCTGTCACACCGATTTAGATTGTGCTCCAAACGCCCTTCACACCTCGCAGGCCAAATTTTTGGACACCTCCTATTTTGGCTACGCCAAGCCCGAGCAACTTTTCTGGCAAGAAACTTTGATCTGCGGCCAAAAAGATCCTATTCCATTTTTGAATGCCGCCAATTTTTCCACATATAGCTTAAAAGAAAATCGTTGCTGCCGCCCGATCGGAGAAAACGTCACTCTGTTTAGTAGTGCTCGCTCCGAGAACATTCCCGCTGTCTTCAGTGATAAATTTAAAACTTATTTTGATGGAAGCGGCAGTGGTGGCAGCGGTTTTGATTCAGGAAAATTACCTTTGAACGGCCCGGCAGAACTTGGTCGCTACTCTCGCTATTCCAGCGTTCCCTTGGGAAAAACGGATAGTAAAGGGGTTACTTTCCAGGCCCCGCATATTGACCTGACAAACCTTGCGACCCTGAGCTACCAATGGAAAACCATCAATGAAACCGCTCGCCTGACCTGCTGTGGTGGTGGTGCCGTTCGTAAATTTGCCGACGGCACCCACGACTGGTCAATCCTTGATCGCGTGAAAATTCAGCCGGAGAATTTCCGCTGCCTAAATTACCGTACAGAGATGGCCTACGATGAAACCGTTGCCGCGTCCATGACCAATATTGCCGAATGGCATGAAGATAACAGTCGCTATTGTATCTTTCCGGACGCCAACACAGAAGGCGGCGGATGCATGCAGCGAGAAATCACCGGCTCTGATGGCGGATTCAAGATTGTCACGCCAACAGCTGACGCATTTCTGGGAAATATCTTGGATGATTTAACCATTGCTCCCACTGGTTGGCACACGATAGAAATCTACCCTGCAAGCAATCCTTTGGGTACAGGCTCAGGTGGTAACGGTTCAACTCGAAATGACTTACCTGAACGGATCACTCCACACACGCCTTTTATCCCTGTTCCCTATTGGTACCCTCAGGTACCAGGGGCATTTTCCGGCTATGACCCGAAGTGGAAACTTATTGATTGGTGGGGTGGACCTGATTACTCAGAAGATCTGATCGCCTTCTATATCCCAAGTTATGTAGGCGGGATTAAAAATATTGATAAAACCAAGATCTATCTCGTCTACAAGGGGCCAGTTCAGCCTGATTTCGTCAAAGCCGTTGGATCAGGAGGAAGCTGTTCAACATCAGTGCTGGCGAATACTCCCATGGGCGATGACCAGTGGTGCTATTTTACAGACGCTGCAGGACGAGAAATTCTGGCCTTTGATGTTAAGAACACTTTGGTGTCAGTTGATGACCCCGCTCAAGCTGGTAACCACATCGCCGGTGCCCGTATCACTTTTGCCGTCGCGGGCGGGCCGGCGTTTAAGGACAATCTGAACCACACAATCGCCGATAGCAACGGTCCAGGTTCCGGTCAGCAGGCCGGCAATAGCAATTACTATCTCTCAAAACTCGGTCGTCTAGAGCTTTTAGGCATTCCCCAAATTTTTTACGAACCTCTAGTTTGCAATGCCAATTCCAAAAAAATCGTCCCCGGCATCTTTAACACCGCCAGTACATTAACGGACTTCAATGCCGCTGGAGTCGCTCCGACCAAGAAAACCACCGCCATTTATGATGCTACGTCCACCGCTGACGACAAATACGGCAATAAAGACAACAAGGTCGTCTTCAAAAGTAATGTCAAACTCCCCGCCGTCTTCTCGGAGCAAGATTTCTTATGTTGCAAGAAACTGGGAGAGAAAACCACCGACCAAGGTCAGTGCTGCTCGGGCTATGCCATCACGCCTGCCACTCCAGCAGGTGGTACACCTCCACCAGCTGGCCAGCTCGAGTGTCGACTTCCAATCGGTGCCGACCTCAACGTTTATTTTAATCGATTCGTGAGTACCGACGGGACAGGCACGGGCGCCCCCGGCGGTGGATTGATGGATGAAGATTTCATACCCGAAACAGGTGAGATTGCTTGGGTGGAAAAGAGTTACGATAAAATCCAGGCCTTGGGCGAAGCCTACTGCGTTTACAATACCGTCCGACCTGGTGCGGCCTTCGGCAATTTTTATGGGGAACCAAACACCCTACAATTTTCCACACCTGTCGACTCTAGTGCCACGCAGTCTCCCACCGCCAATCGACGATTCTCAATCGTCGATGGCCCAAAGGATGGCGATGCCGGCACGGATCAGGCGTCCACAGGCTATAGCCCCTTTCTCGTGGGCTATCGCTGGAACCATCACCTCTACTGCGACCGACCGGCCG
>JAHFAA010000272.1:0-1188 GCA_023250775.1 Bdellovibrionales bacterium | reverse complement strand
GCCGGCAATTAGTTTTTTAAGAACAGCCGGTCGTGCCACCGCAAGAGTCACATTTCAAACATGAACCATTACGCAGAAGTGTCCACGCCCCGCAGTCATTACAGGGATCACCTTCATAACCTTTGAGCTTGGCACTTTGACGTTTTTTCTGTTCAGTCAGCATTTTGGAATTGGATTCTCGTGTAAAAACTTTCTGAGTATTCACCGAGGTTGATCCATCAGCGTGCTGCTCCACTTCGCCTTCCATAATTTCAAGCAGAGGATTGTCTTCTTTGTCTTCATCATGAATGGAGCCCGGATTCAAATCTTCAGGGGCGACATGCACAAGATCAGTGCGACCTAAATATTTCAAGGCCAGATCACGGAAGATGTAGTCAATAACCGAAGTCGACATCTTGATATTGTCATGGCCTTGCACCACACCATTAGGCTCGAAGCGCGTGAAGGTAAAGGCATCCACAAATTCTTCCAAGGGCACACCATACTGAAGCCCCAAAGAAATCGCGATGGAAAAACAGTTCATCAAAGAACGGAAGGCAGCTTCTTTATGCATATCGATGAAAATTTCTCCCAAGGTCTTATCGTTGTAATCTCCTGTGCGTAGATAAACTTTGTGGCCGCCAATCGAGGCCTTCTGAGTATATCCCGTGCGTCTATTGGGCAAGGTTTTGCGTTTGGAAACTTCACGATAAATTATCTTCTCAACAATTTTTTCCGCAACTTTTTCAATTTTAGCGGTGGTGGAGGTCTCATCAATATCCATGAGTGCCAAATCTTCAAAGGCCGAAGCATTCAACGGTTGTGACAGTTTGCTGCCATCACGATAGAGGGCATTGGCCTTGGTCATCAGTTTCCACGACAACATGTAAGCATCACCCACATCTTTAAGAGTGGCGTTGTTAGGCATGTTGATGGTTTTTGAAATGGCGCCTGAAATATAAGGCTGAACGGCGGCCATCATGCGGATATGACCCTCAACTCCAATGGAACGTTTGCCATAACGGCCACACTTGCTGGCACAATCAAACACGGGAAGATGTTCAAGCTTAAGGCCGGGCGCCCCTTCTAAGGTCATGGTGCCACAGACATAGTCATTGGCGGCCGAAATTTCAGCTTCCAAATAACCTAATCTGGTCAAAATCGATAGATCAGGCGCGCTCATCTCCTCTTCCGAGAGGCCTAATTTAT
>JAHFAA010000006.1:10035-23759 GCA_023250775.1 Bdellovibrionales bacterium | reverse complement strand
TCGTTCGCATGGATCGGATTGAGTCTAAGCTACAATAAAATTAAGGGGGCCCTGATGGCCCCCTTTTTTTTGATTCTACAACTAACTTTGAGATTCGATGGTTTTATTGGGGATTCGCTGCCAATTCTTTCCCGATAGCGGTTATAACAAAATTGCCACGACGATTTTTACTCCACGCAGTTTCATCATGACCAAAGTCTACTGGCCGTTCTTTGCCATAGGAAATTGTGGACATGCGTTTAGCTGCAATTCCTAGCGCGGTTAAATAACTTTTTACTGATTTAGCGCGATTCTCTCCTAAGGCAAGATTATATTGAACACTGCCGCGTTCATCACAATGACCTTCGATTTTTACCTCAACTGTCTCGTTGGCCTTTAAAAAGTCTGCATTTTCCTTGAGTACGGTTTTTGCATCACTACGAATCACGGCTGAATTGTAGTCAAAGTGCACAGTTTTAAGCGCGCCGGCCTTGCCAGAGTCAGAGTCTGCATTAAGTTGCAGAGTGGCCTCATCGCCGGTCGACTCCATATTTACTGTCGAAGTTTTCTCCTCCGCCGGAGTTGAAGTGACGGTCGGCGTGGGAGTAGGGGTCTCCGCTGTCTTTTTCGTACTGCCGCCTCCGCATGAGATTGAGAACGTCAAGCATGCGGCGAAAAGAATACTTAAATTTAACTTACTTTTTGAAACGGGGCTTGTCATATTTTTCTCCTTTGTTAGTCGGTGATAACTTCCATGAATTTGGCTTCTGCTCGGCGATTGGCACTTCTGCCTTCAGGATCTTTATTAGAGGCTTCAGGTCTCGAGGTGCCATAATCTCTAACAACAATGTCATCGGGATTCACTGCCAGTTTTTTAACCAGATATGTCTTTACGGCCTCGGCACGGGCCTTCGACAAAGCTTTATTGGTTCTACTTGAACCACTTTTATCAGCATGACCGGTTACGATAATCTTTAAATTCTTATCATGCTTAACAATCTTGGCGGCCCGATTTAATTCATCATGGTAGTAATGACTAATCGTTGCCTTTCCGGCAAAAAATTTCACATTGATATTAGGTAAATCTTTTTTCGGAGGTTGAACCTCGATTGTTTGAAATGTATCAATTCTTTGAACTGCAGACATGGTTGTCGAAATGGGCGCATCGACAACAACGCTTGGGACAGAAGTGCAAGGAACAGCGGCCACCTTTGTTGCTTCCCAGTAATATGTTAGGCCAAACAACGGTGCTAAGGCGTACAACTGATTGTTGTTATTTCGAGTTGGGATAAAGGCGTGAAAATCAGCTTGAAATGTTGCCAGCAATTTTTTCGAAAGCTGATATTCAACACCGGCCCCAATAGTTGAGAGCAATTCAAGTTTATTGTCGTCGGATCTACCATTATGAGGAATAGTTCCGGCACCTAGACCAAAATGGCCATAAGGTTTCAATTTTTGATCTAGTACAAAAATAAATGAAACACCGAGAGAGACACTATTTGTATAAGTAGGAATATCGGCGAAATTTAGACGGTGATAGCTCAAATCGAAATCAACTCTTTCTGAAAAGGTGTATTTGCCCCAAATCCCGGCCCCAAATCCAACTGCTGCAGGATCATCCAATCTGGTCGGACCAGTGAGTTTTGTTGGGCCAATCCCAAGGCCTACACCTGTTTCCCCTTTCTCGCGTGCCAGCACAGAAAAACTTATGAGTAATAAGATAAAAGCTAATTTCATGCGACATCCTTTTTTTTCGGGGCCAAATGATGATTATTAAAATAAATTTTTTGGTGTATTTTAGGAATGACAACGGCCGTAAAGAGGGATGATTTTTAAATTGATCTTGTGCTACACCCCTTCTATTCTTAGGATCTATGAAAAAATCACTTATTTTGCAGGGCCTTCTTATGACCACACTCATCCACACAGCTTGTTCTCACTCATTGAGCAAATCCGACGATCCTTATCTTTGGCTTGAAGATATTTACTCTGATACCTCTTTGAATTGGGCCCGGCAGCACAATGAAAAAACATTTGGTATATTAAGCCAGCAACCGATCTACTCAGAAATTGAACCGAAGATTCGAGAAATTCTTACCGCTAAAGATCGCATCCCCATGCCCAATCATCAACATGGTTATGTTTATAACTTCTGGCAGGACGCTGAGCACGTCAAAGGTTTATGGAGAAGAACTCCGATGGCCGAGTACTCAACACCTCATCCCAAATGGGAAATCATGCTGGATATCGATGCTTTATCAAAAGCTGAAAATGAAAGCTGGGTTTTTCAAGGCGCAGACTGCCTCTCTCCCGAAGGCAAACTGTGTTTGGTTCGACTTTCTCGTGGTGGCAAAGACGCGGCCATTATTCGCGAGTTCGATTTAAAACGCAAAGTTTTTGTTGAGGGTGGCTTTTCACTTCCTGAAGCAAAAGGTGAGATGAGCTGGATCGATAATGATACTGTCTTTGTGTCAACCGATTTTGGCCCTGGCTCCATGACTGATTCTGGTTATCCACGGATTGTCAAAACATGGAAAAGAGGAACCTTGCTCAAAGACGCTGAAACTCTGATGGAGGTGCCTGCAACCGAGATGAGTGTTTCGGGATGGACCTCTCATCGCCCCGAAGGCAACCTGTCTTTTATATCTCGTCGAAAATCATTTTATGAAGGTGAAGATTTTTTGTTAGACCGTGGGAAAACTCTGCGCAAATTGCCTTTTCCCGATAGTGCTAATTTTGAAGGAGTTTTTCACGGAAATGCCTTGGCGATTCTGCGCTTTCCTTGGAAGCTCGCGACGCGAACAATTCCCGAAGGGGCGTTGGTCTCTCTCCCGCTTACTCGTTTTGGTGAACTCGATCAGGCCTTAGAAATCATCTATGCGCCAAGTGAACGCGCCTCCATACAGCATATCGCACTGACAAAAAATAATATTTTGATTGCCACGCTCGACAATGTGAAAGGACGGCTCTTGCGAGTTGGGAGAGCAAAAAATGCGTGGAAGATAGAAACGCTTCCTTTCCCTGACCACGGTTCAATTTCTGTGGTCAGTGCTGATCCTTTTGATGATCAATATTTTGCCCAATTTCAAAGTTTTCTTGTTCCCACCTCACTCTACTTGGGAAATTTGCATCCAGAAAAAAAACCTCATGTGGTTCAGCAAGTTCCGGCCCGTTTTGATGCAAGTCAGATGGTGACTGAGCAGTTGGAGTCAACCAGTCGGGATGGAATCAAGGTTCCCTATTTTGTGATTCACAAAAAGGGAATTAAACTCGACGGAACAAATCCCACGCTTTTGTATGGTTATGGCGGTTTTGAAATCGGCCTGACTCCTTGGTATCTCAATCAAACAGGAAAAGTTTGGGTAGCAAGAGGCGGTATTTACGTCGTTGCCAATATTCGAGGTGGCGGTGAGTTCGGCCCCAAATGGCATCAGGCCGCACTCAAGGAAAATCGTCAGCGAGCTTACGATGATTTCATCAGTGTCGCTGAAGATTTGATTCAGCACAAATTTACTTCGTCTCGCCATCTCGGGATTCAAGGAGGCAGTAATGGCGGCCTCTTGGTCGGCGCTGTTTTTGTGCAACGACCGGAACTCTTCAACGCCGTTTTATGTCAGGTGCCTCTTCTTGATATGCTTCGCTATCAGCATTTACTCGCTGGTGCCAGTTGGATGGCCGAATATGGCAATCCTGATGATCCTGCCGATGCCAAGGCGACCCTTGCGATCAAACGCTATTCGCCCTATCAGAACGTAAAACGTGAGGTGAAGTATCCACGCATTTTCTTTTACACCTCAACTCGTGATGACCGTGTTCACCCAGGACACGCCCGCAAAATGGTTGCGCGCATGGAAGAATTCGGGCACGACGTTCTTTATTATGAAAATATCGAGGGAGGGCACAGCGGCTCTGCCGATCTTGATCAGCTCATCAAACGGATGGCGATGGACTACACTTATTTATCTATGCAACTCAAGTAGAAGATTTTTCTTCTAACTCGGCCCATTCATTAACGAGGTCGTCGAGTTTTTTTTCGGCGCTGGCGACTTGTTGTTGCAGCTTAAGAAGAGCGCTTGAACTCTCTTTACTTGCAACACTATAGTCAAAGTTGGCGAGTTCTGCTTTAAGTTTCACCACTTCATTTTCCTGCGCCTCAATTTCAGCTTGAATCACAAGCAGACGTTGCTTGTCTTTGTAGGTGAGTTTTTCTTTAGAGGCGGTAGCATTTTTTTTCTCCGCCATATTCTTAAGATCGGCCTCCAACGCCAAGGCCTCCAAAAACATTTCCGCCTGGGACAATCCTCCGGTGAAAATTTCTAAGTTACGATCGTGAATCAACCAACATTTATCGGTCACATTTTCAATAAAGGTTCGGTCGTGGCCAACGATGATTAAGGCACCCTGGTAGTTTTTGAGTTCCTCTTCCAAAATACCGATCGTTTCAAGATCCAGATCGTTGGTGGGTTCGTCAAAAATCCAAATATCCTGGGCGTGCTTCATGAATTGGGCCAGCTGTAGTCGATTTTTTTCGCCCCCAGAGAAGGTTTTAATCGGGCGTTTGATCTCATCAGGCGTAAAGAGAAAATTTTCCAGATAGCCGGTGACATGTCTCTTTTCACCCGTGTTGGAAATAACAAAATCGATTCCTTCGCCAATCAACTGCCAAGGTGTCACTTCGGGATTGAGTGATTCCCTTTTCTGCGAAAAAAGGCCAAAGGACAAATTTTCAGCGATTTTAATTACTCCGGAGGTGGGCTGAAGTTCTCCCATAATTAATTTGAGAAGCGAACTTTTACCCACGCCATTTTTACCAATTAAGGCAATCTTGTCTCCACGGCATATTTTGAAATTAAAATTATTCAGCAGCTGATTTTTGCCAAAGCCGAAACTCATTTCATCGGCCTGGATTAAAATCTTGGTTTTGCGGCCCAAATTTTTCAAGTTGAGCTCAACTTGTTTATGCGATTTTTCTTTAAGCTCTCTAATCTGCTGATTGAGAATGCCATAGTCCTCAATGCGCTTTTTACTTTTCGTTCTTCGTGCTCTGGCGCCACGAGAAATCCAGGCGGTTTCCCGGCGCTGATAGTTGGAAAGTTTATCAAGCTCTTTTTCTCGTTCTCTTTGTGCCTCTTTTAAATAATCCAAGTAGGCCATGTAGGTGCCCACAAAACTTTTTATTTTTCCGTGTTGAATGTGAATAATTCGATCAACGACGCTGTTGAGCAAGCTGCGATCATGAGAAATAATCATGAAGGTTTTTTGGCAGTTGAGCAGCTCATCCTCAAAAATATCAATCGTTTCCAAGTCCAAGTGGTTGGTGGGCTCATCCCACAAGATGAGTTGGTGAGGAGCTGAAAGTCCCAAGGCCAATCCAACTTTGCGTTGCTCACCACCGGAAAAATCAGTCATGGTTTGAGTAGGGTCAGACAGGCCAAAAAATTTGAGATAACTTAAGTAAGAATTATAAATTCGATCTTCACCAAGCTTGTCCAGCTCTTCATAAAGATGAGTTTGCTTGGCCACGAGAGCATCAAAATTACCCTCGCCTGTCGTGAGCTTATGATTAATCTGATCCAGCTGCAGTTTAATTTCTTTAAAAGTTGGGTAAAACTCAAAAAAATAATCCGCCAGCGTCACCCCGTCGAGAATAGGAAGTTCTTGGGGAACATAAAAGACCGAAAAATTTTTACTCTTGTCGAAAGTAAACGGCGGAACCGTTGTATCGGGTGGAATCAGGCCGGTTAAAATTTTAAATAAGGATGACTTTCCATGTCCATTGAGTCCAAGGAGTCCAATTCGTTCGCCCTCATTTAAGGTAAAAGTGATATTTTGAAAAATAGTTTTATGAGGATAAGTCAGCGTTAAATTTTGTAATGTGCACAGGGTACCCAAGATGCCTCACTGGTCAAAAAAGTGGAGTTAACTTAGAACTCGTAACACAAAATGTGTTATTTCACAGGCCTAACTTATCAAAAACAGGCCCATGTCACGATCTAACCCATAAAAATTACAGATGTGATTGTGTCTGACCCTAAAACGCCTAAAATGCAGCACTTTTATGAAGAAGTTAGGTGGAATTTTATTGATAGTGGCCTTGAGTGTGGTTTGGTACCTAATTCCGGGGCCACGCTCAGAATTTACTCAGTATTCAGCAGACGCCAAAAAAGTGGAGCAAGCACCTAAGGCCAAGAGCGGGCCGATAGTTTCTTTGTCTTCATCTTCATCTACGCCCTTAACTTCGAACGTCAAAGTCGAAACGGACAATATAAAAA
This sequence comes from Bdellovibrionales bacterium, assembly GCA_023250775.1. Classification (GTDB taxonomy): domain Bacteria; phylum Bdellovibrionota; class Bacteriovoracia; order Bacteriovoracales; family Bacteriovoracaceae; genus GWA2-49-15. The sequence continues at coordinate 17,508 of JAHFAA010000006.1, read as the reverse complement.
GAGAATATCAGGAAGTCGCCTACACTCTGGCGCAAAAAATTCAACAAAGTAACTTGGATGTGACTCTCTTAAATGAGTGGGCCACGACTCTTACACATGACGAGTTTATGAAAAAACTTCCGCGCAATGTTCGCGAAGGTTATGCCAAATTGGAACAAGTCATTTTGAAAATCAGAAATCGCCATCTGGCAGAAGACGGAATGACCGAAAGTTTTTTTACAAAATATCAAGTTGAAATGCCAAGCTGGCTGCAAGATCGTCGTCATGAACTGAATAGCTATCAGTTGCCTGAGGCAGTTGAACGACTGGTGCAGCAGAAAATGAATGAAAGTGAACTCACCGACGGTGATGTGGATAATATTTTGCGTGGATGCGGAAAGCGAAACGCCAATTGTGTCGACAAGGCCTTTGCCCAACTGATTGATGCCAATCATGCCATCAATAATGATCAGCTCAAAAGGATTCAGGAGTATTTATGAAATTGTTGATCTTAGTCTGTTGCCTGGTTTTTTTCGGTTGTAAGACCAGCATTGACTCGAAACTCACCGTGCTTGAAACAGGCGCTTTCACGGTCACGACTTCTGATGGTGAAATACTCCCGCTGCCGAAAGCTACGTTAGATGCTGATTTGGTTGTTGATAGCAAGCGGCCTGAGAATACCTATATTACCTTGCATCTGCGTAAGGGTACCAAACAGTATCGACCCCAAATACCCGTACGCTTGCCATCCTTGGATGTCGTTTTGGGTGCCAATGATCCTGTTCGCTTAGAGGCCAGAGAACTCGGGCAAGATTTTGGATTGATGGTGATGCGTGAAATTCGTCCGGGTAAAGATTTGTTCACTATGACCTTTCATGACCCGCAATTTAATTCCACTATTGCGAAAATGGTTTTTGAATATAAGCCGGAAAAAGTTCTCTTCGATGCTAAGAAAAATGAATTTTTGGCCAGCTACCAAGCGGTTAAGCGCAAGCAACGCGCGGCCGTCATCAAAATTAACGGTGACGTGGATATGATGATGTCTCTGCCGAAAAAATTTGGCTGGGTAGAAGAAACTCTTGATCACGTGGTCAATTATGGTGGCATGCTGCTGATTTCCCCCTGGGCCTATGCTCGTTATGCCAATGTAAGTTGGATTATCGGTGATGAAAATAAATCAGAAGCGCAAACCGATGAGAAATGGAAAGCAGTTGTGAAGGAATATCCTGTTATTGATTACTTTGCCTTCGTTCACTCTGGAAACCAAAGAATTGAAACCAATGGGAATGGCGAAAGAATGTCGATGGAGACCTTGGGCCTAAAGAAAAACCAATTGCGCTTGGTTTATACCGGTGCCTGTTCTTCAGGCTCCGGCACAGAATGGTTAAAAGAATATGCTACCGCCGGAGCTGGTGGACAACGAGGCACTTCAGCTTCGCCAATTTTCCAATTCAGCGTTTTGAAAAAATGGGTCTATGGATTTAACTATGAAGATTCGGTCGTCAAGGCCTGGACTGCGGCCGTGAGGAAAATTCGCGCTCTTGAATGGATCACTCTTGCCAAATTCTGGGAAGACAAAACAGGTGTGCTGGAATGGAGTAATGTGGACGATATGCTCCACGATAGCGAAATCTTGATCAGTTACACCAAGGAAGTTCCGGCCGCCAACTTGAAGATTAACCAATCGGCCATTTTGAAAGGTGTACCAGTTCAGGATGATATTGTTGAACGCTCTGTAAACGAAATCATCGCGGAAAGGAATCACGAAATTTTGGTCACAGAATAGTTCCTCTTTAGTGTCACAAACGTATAATGAGATTCGTATTACTCATAAAAGGAGTTTTTATGCGAATTTTGTTATGCGTTTTTGCCCTGTTTAGTTATACCTCTTTTGCCGCAGGTTCTCCTCAAATTCAAAAGTATCTCACCACCTTATTGAAGGCCAATGATGCCATTCATACCGCCTTTATTAAAAATGATGAACCAGGATTTAAAACGGCCTTGGCCGGTCTTGATAAAGTTTTGGGAGAAGCTCGTGTTGATGAATTAAAACAGTTTGTGACCGAGAGTAAGTCGGCCTCTGCCAAACTCGTCAGCGCCGCGAATTTTGATGAAAAACGCAAACTTTACGGCGATGTGGTAAAACCAATTGTGGCCATGCTTCAAAAATACGGCCCGATTGAATCTTATCGAGTCTTCACTTGTCCCATGGTGAAAAAAGACTGGATTCAAGACACCAAGATTGCATCCAAAGTGCAAAATCCCTATGAGCCTAAGATGGTGGATTGTGGAATGATGAGAGATTAGTTAATTGCCTCTGTCACAAATCATTTACGCGTTTCGTATTCTTACTTAAAAGAGATGATAGTTATTTATGCTTAAAAAAATGATTATATTTATCTTCCTTGGAATACCTGTAACGTCTTTTTGCCAGGGAACCCAACTTCAAGATTTAGTTGAAGAGGCCCTCAAGGGACGTCCGCTGCTTGAGGCCGCCAAGTATGAGGTCAAGGCCAAAGAGGCCGAGATTGGTCCCAAGGGTTCTTATGAAGACCCTATGTTGGAAATCGCCGCCACTAATTATCCTTCTGATACTTTAAAGGCCGGCGAGTTGGGGATGACGGGCAATGAATTATCCATTACCCAAAAGATTCCTTTTCCAGGAAAACTGACCAAACTTCGCAATGCCGCTCGCTACGAATTTCAGTCTACAACATCCACCTATGAACAAATGAGATTGGACCTGATTCGTGAAGTGCGGATCGCTTTTTGGGAACTTTTTTTGGCCTACAAAAGGAAAGACATTTTAACTGAACAAATTTCTTTGATCGGTCAGCTCGTGAGTGTCATGCGCAGTAAATACACTTTGGGAAAGGCCTCTCAGGCAGAACTTCTAGCAATGCAGTCAGAAGAAGGAAATCTTAAGGACGAGCTTCTGACAGTTGAAAAAGAAATAGAGGTGAAATCTGGAGATTTAAATCGCGCCGTCGGGCGTGACAGCAATGCTCCCATCCCTCGACCAGAGCTTTCGGCCAAGCCGACGCTTGATTTATCGGCGATCAACGAAGAATCGTTGAAAAACAAAATTTTAGAGCGCAATCCTGGTCTTATGTCCAAGAAACACGACTTGAGTGCTTCGGATGAAAAACTCGCCTATAGCAAAAGAAATTATCTTCCTGATTTTGAAGTTCGTTTGGCCTATATGGAACGTGTGCCAAGTCCTGGTGATCGAGGTGTTGATCTTGTTTCCGGTGGGATAGGATTTACCATCCCACTTTGGGCCTTCTCCAAACAGTCAGAAGAACTCCAAGGTGCCAGGGCCGAGCGAGCAAGATCGGAAAGACTCTTGGAAGAAGAACGCCGCCACATTCAGCATCAGGTCCATACCATGTTTGCAGAACTTCGCGAGTCCCACGATCGTCTTCAGTTGTTTGAGGGAGGACTTGTTCCCCTTGCACGTCAGGCCGTTGTTTCCAGTAAGACCGCTTATCTTACGGGAAAACTTGAATATGTCGCGATGGTGAATTTAATTCGCAATCGCTTTCAAACTGAGTTTAATTATAACGAGGCCCTTATTACATATTTGTCCCGAATTGCAGAATTTGAGGCCTTGCTCGGTGAACCTCTGGGAGTAAAACCATGATCTGGCGGACAATACTATTTTTGCTCCTTATGTTTGGTTGTACCCAAAAACATGAAAATATGGATGCATCAAAACATGAAGCTGTCACACATAAAGAGCTCTATCGCTGCTCCATGCATCCGGCAGTTACATCCGACAAACCTGGGATTTGTCCTATCTGTCACATGGATCTTGAAAAAGTTGAAGATGATTCTATGCAGATGAAGATGGACACTCACTCGAGTGATACTCAAGCAGTCGAAGGCAGAGGTTCATTTTCCCTCTCACAAGAAAGACAGCAGATGATTGGTGTGACTACGGCGCCCGTGGCAATTCGTCATTTGGGTTATGAAGTGCGCGCCAGTGGCAAGGTTGCCTTTGACCCTGAACTCTTCACCACGATAGAAGAATATCGCCAGGCGGTCATGTCAAAAAATCTGATGAAAGATGATCTCATGCAAGGCCAGGCCAACGATTTGGTTTCATCCGCCAGAACGAAATTAAAACTTATGGGCCTGTCTGATCAGCAGATTCGTTCGCTCAGCTCTGGAAAAGAAAATGCCATGGATCTCTTGTTGCCCCATGGTTCAGTGTGGGTTTACGCCGAAGTTTTTGAGTATGAAGTTGCCGGACTGCAACCTGGTGTGGAGGTTGAGATTGAGGCGCCATCCATTCCGAATAAGATTTTCACCGGAAAACTTTCCAGCATTAATCCTGTGGTAAATTCACCGACGCGTACCGTGCGCGTGCGAGCATTAATCCCCGACCCACAGGCGCTTTTGCGGCCCGAGACCTTTGTAAACGTAAAAATTAAAATTGATTTAGGCGAAAAGCTTGCCATCCCCGAAAGTGCTGTTCTCTTTGCCGGCGAAAAGAAATTTGTTTTTGTGGTGATGGATAAAGGGCATTTCATGCCACGTCCAATCGAGGCCGGTCTGAAAGCCGAGGGTTACTACGAAGTGACCTCAGGACTGCATGAAGGCGAGACCATTGTTACCTCGGCCAATTTTCTTATTGATTCAGAATCACGGCTGCGAGGTGTTTTGGAAAATTCCCCCCAAGCCCCTGCTCATTCTCACGGGGGGAATTAGCCATGATCGAACGAATCATAGAGTGGAGTGCCAACAATAAGCTCCTGGTTTTTATTTTGACTTTCGCCGCCATCACCGGTGCAACGGTTTGCTTAAATACTATTCCCTTAGATGCTATTCCCGATCTCTCTGATACTCAGGTTATTATTTACTCCAAGTGGGATCGTTCGCCCGACATTATTGAAGATCAAGTTACCTATCCTATTGTGACGGCGCTTTTAGGTGCGCCGAAGATCAAAGCGGTTCGCGGGCTTTCAGATTTTGGTTATTCTTATGTTTATGTAATTTTTGAAGATGGCACCGATCTCTACTGGGCGCGCTCTCGGGTGGTGGAATATTTAAGCAAAATTTTGCCCAAGCTTCCTTCAGAAGTGAAGACTGAAATGGGGCCGGATGCCACCAGTGTGGGGTGGGTTTATCAATATACACTGGTTGATGAATCGAACAAACTCAATCTGGCGGAACTGCGAAGCATCCAAGACTGGCAACTTAAATTTCAGCTTCAAGCTGTTCCCGGTGTTGCCGAGGTTGCCACCATTGGTGGTTTTGTGAAGCAGTATCAGGTGAATGTTGATCCCAGCAAACTTTTTCATTATGGCATGAACATCACTCAGGTGGTGAATGCCGTTCGTTCCGGCAATACCGATACCGGTGGTCGCGTCGTGGAATTTTCGGGCACGGAATATATGGTGCGTGGCCGTGGTTATATCAAAAGCAAAGAGGACATCGAAAATATTGTTGTCACGACAGATTCACAAACCGGCGTTCCGATTCTAGTCAAGCATTTGGGTCGAGTTGAGTTGGGCCCGGATATGCGCCGGGGGATTGCAGAATTTAATGGAATGGGAGATGCGGTTGGGGGAGTGGCGATCATGCGCCAAGGTGAAAATGCCCTCAACGTCATCAATCGAGTCAAAGAGCGACTGGAGGAACTCAAACCCAGTCTTCCTCCTGGGGTAAAAATTATTCCGGTTTATGATCGTTCAGATTTAATCGAACGCGCTATTCAAACTCTCAAGCATGAGCTGAAAGTTGAAGTTATTATTGTCAGCTTAGTCATTCTGCTTTTTTTATGGCATATCCCAACCGCCATTGTTCCCATTCTCACCATTCCCATTTCGGTTTTTCTGGCCTTCATTCCCTTATATTTTTCCGGACTCACCACAAATATTATGTCGCTGGCAGGAATTGCAATTTCGATCGGTGTTCTGGTTGATGGTGCCATTGTGGAGGTAGAAAACGCCTACAAAAAACTGGAAGAGTGGAATTCGTCAGGACGCAAAGGCGATTTTCATTTAATCCGTCTAAATGCCATGAAGCAAGTCGGCCCTTCGGTCTTTTTTTCTCTTCTGGTTATCGCGGTATCGTTTCTTCCTGTTTTCACTCTAGTGGATCAAGAAGGAAGACTTTTTAAGCCGCTGGCCGTTTCCAAAACTCTCACCATGATGCTGGCCTCAGGTCTGGCGGTCACTCTCGATCCCGCACTCCGTATGATGTTTACCCGGATGGATTATTTTAATTTCCATCCCATGAAGCTGACTCGTTTTGCAGGCACCATGCTTCAACCTCTGGCCAATTTTTTTGAGCGAATTCAACTCGGACTAGTATGGCTTGGAAATCATGTTTTAGTTGGGAAATATTACCCCGAAGAAAAGCATCCCATCAGCAAAATTCTATTTCGCTTTTACGAACCGGTCGTGCGTTTTGTAATCAAACACAATGCCAAAACTTTAATCGTCGCAGTGCTCTTGATGCTTTCCACGATTCCAGTCTATCTAAAACTCGGCTCTGAATTTATGCCACCACTCAATGAAGGATCATTCCTTTATATGCCGACAGCTTTTCCAGGTATGGCCGTGACCGAGGCCAAACGCATTCTCCAACTCCAAGACAAATTGATCAAAGAGTTTGAGGAAGTCGATACGGTTTTTGGCAAGGCCGGTCGGGCCGATACCCCCACTGACCCAGCACCTTTCTCCATGGTGGAAACAACAGTGGTGCTTAAACCCTTAGATCAGTGGCCTTCGGTCCATCGCTGGTATTCATTCCTACCTCACTTTATGCAAACTCCTTTTCACTGGATAACTCCACCCCATCGAACTTTCGAGGAACTGCAAAATGAAATGAATAGCAAACTGCGCTTCGCCGGCATCCCAAATATTTGGACCATGCCGATTAAAAATCGTATCGATATGCTCTCGACCGGAATCAGAACTCCCATTGGCATAAAAGTTATGGGCAAAGACCTCAAGGTCATTCAAAGTATCGGCGAGCAAATCGAAATGGCCGTCAAGCCGATTTCAGGCACCAGAACCGTTTATGCCGAGAGGGCCGCAGGCGGTTACTATCTCGACTTCGTATTAAATCGCGATGAGCTGGCCCGTTACGGAATTTCCGTGGCCGATGCGCAGATGATCGTCAACACTGCGGTTGGTGGCGAAAATATCAGTTACACGGTTGAGGGACGTGAGCGCTATCCGATTAACGTGCGCTATGCTCGGGAGTTTCGTGACGACATCAATTCGCTCAAACGAGTTTTAGTTCCCACTCCGAGTGGAGTTCAGATCCCCATTACCCAGATCGCCGATATTCGCATGGTGGAAGGCCCGGCCATGATCAGAAACGAAAATGGGATGCTGGCCGGTTATGTCTATGTGGATATGGCCGGACGGGATGTCGGTGGCTATGTTCAGGAGGCAAAGAAAATAGTTGAAGCAAAGGTGAAAGTTCCAGTCGGGTATAACCTTGTTTGGAGTGGCCAGTATGAAAATATGATACGCG
>JAHFAA010000006.1:0-10025 GCA_023250775.1 Bdellovibrionales bacterium | reverse complement strand
TGACCATTTTCATTATTTTGCTGCTGCTTTATATGAACACAAAATCGGTGGTGAAAACGGCCATCGTGATGCTTGCCGTGCCCTTTTCTCTGATCGGGAGTGTATGGCTTCTCTATCTGTTGGGTTACAACATTTCCATCGCAGTTTGGGTGGGGATGATTGCCCTAATGGGACTTGACGCTGAGACGGGTGTCTTCATGCTGCTTTATCTTGATCTCGCCTATGAGGATCAGGTTCGTAGCGGCAAGATGCGCACGATTGAGGACCTTGACGAAGCGATCATGCACGGGGCCGTGAAAAGAATTCGCCCTAAGATGATGACGGTAATGTGCGCCTTCATGGGTCTTCTGCCGATTATGTGGGCCACGGGTGCAGGTGGCGATGTTATGCGAAGAATCGCAGCGCCAATGATCGGCGGTCTTGCCAGCAGTTTCATACTTGAGTTGTTGGTTTACCCGGTGATTTTTCATACTTGGAAGTGGAAGTTTGTCATGAAGGAAGGAACGGTTGTCCCGACACTCCCTTAGCCCTTTTTAAGTTTCCTATTCAGGCGAAATTGGTCATAATTACATATTATGAAAAAGGTATGTTTAACGGGGATCAAACCCACAGGCAATCCACATCTTGGAAATTATTTAGGCGCTATCCGTCCAGCTGTTCGCATGGCCCAATCAGGTGAGTTTTCGGGTTATTATTTTATTGCCGATTATCACTCGCTCAATGCCATCCACAACAGTAAAGAATTAAATCAGTATATTTATGAAGTGGCGGCAACCTGGATGGCCTTCGGACTTGATCCCAATCAAGTTGTGCTCTATCAGCAAAGTCACATTCCAGAAATTCTAGAATTAAATTGGATTTTGGCCTGCTTCACCGCCAAAGGGCATATGAATCGCGCCCATGCTTATAAGGCCTGTGTGCAAGAAAATGAGGCCAATGGTCGCGACCCTGATCAAGGCGTGAATATGGGACTTTATACCTATCCCATTTTAATGTCCGCCGATATTTTATTTCTCCAATCGGATATTGTTCCCGTTGGCTCAGATCAGCTTCAGCATATCGAAATTGCCCGCGAGATCGCTCAGTCTTTTAATGCGATTTATGGAAATATTTTTAAATTACCCAAGGCCCTCGCGCAGGATGTTCCACTCATTCCAGGTCTCGACGGGCGCAAGATGAGCAAGAGCTATCAAAATACCATTCCCCTTTTTTCCAGCGAAAAAGATTTAAAAAAACTCATCAATAAAATCAAGACCGATAGTCTGCCACCTGAGGTTCCCAAAAATCCCGATGATTCTCTTATCTTTACGCTCTATAAATTTTTTGCCACCCCTGAAGAAGTTGAAACGTTGAGAGCATGGTATCTGCGCGGTATCGGTTGGGGTGATGCCAAAGCGCAGCTGTTTGAAGTTTTAAATCGCGAGTTAATGGTGCCTCGCCAGCGCTATCTTGAACTTTTGAATAACAAAAGTGAAATCGATCGTATTTTAAAAGAAGGTGCCGATCGTATCCGGCCCAAGGCCCAAGAATTTTTGAAAAAAATTAAAAAAACGATTGGGGTGCTTTAAAAATGGCCCAGCTCACCAAACGTTTGTCGTACAATGTAGAAGGGCCGTGTTTTGTGGATTCCACTTGCATTGACTGTTCTGTTTGCGATTGGATCGCTCCGGAAATTTTTGGACATCAGGAAGGAACTTCTTTTGTAAAAAAAAATCCTCAGACAGCACAAGAGCTGGTTCACTTTCAAATGAGTTTGCTTTCCTGTCCCACCAACTCAATTGGTGATCAGGACAAACGTCCCATTCGAGAGGCCATGGATGCCCTGCCATGTCTGATTGAAGACGACGTCTACTTTTGCGGTTTTACTTCGCATAAAAGTTACGGCGCCCAAAGTTATTTCGTCAAACACCCAGAAGGCAACTGGCTCATTGATTCACCTTCCATGCGTCCGTATTTGGTTGAGCGTTTTAAGGAACTGGGTGGTCTTAAATTTATTTTTATTACTCATCAAGATGATATTGCCGATGCTTTTCATTACGCCGAACTTTTTAATGCTCAAATCATTATGCACGTGAAAGATGCCATCGATGTGAAGGCCATCCATCTTCCAGTCAAAAGACATGATGTAACAGAGATGGGTGCCTTCACTATTATTCCTACGCCCGGCCATACCGCGGGTTCTCTCTGCGTTCTCTACAAAGACAAATTTTTGTTTACCGGCGATCATCTTTATTTTGATGAAAAAGGTCTCAACGTATTCAGCGAATATTGTTGGTTTGATTTTGAAGAACAAATTCTTTCGGTTGAGAAGCTCAAGAAATTTCCCAATGTGGAATGGATTCTTCCCGGGCATGGTGGAAAAAAGAAAATTGAGCGCGGAACATTTTCGAATGAAATTGATCGAATGATGACGATGATCAAAAGTACATACAAGTAAGGTGGTAAGATTATGGGAAAGGTTGCACTAAAGCTTCTTAAAGATCCATCAGTCTTTCGTAAAATGGCCATGGGAACATGGGAGGTCGCCAAAGATCCTTCGGTTTACGGTCTCATTGAGATTGATCTCACAAATACTCTTGCGTCGCTGGATGCTTATCAGAAAAAACATAACGTGAAGATCACTCCCGCTCATCTTGTTGGAAAGGCCGTGGCCTATTGTATGAAACGCCGGCCGGAAATTAATGGCATGATTCGTGGAAAGAAAATTTACTTACGAGAAAACGTCGCCCTTTTTTATCAGGTTAATATTCCCGGTGAAGGCAAAGACAAAATCAAAAAGGCCACCTTGTCTGGCGCCGTTTTGCATGAGGCAGAAAACATGACTCTGGCGCAAATTGCTGGTGGTTTGGCAAATAAAGCTAAAAATCTACGTGAAGGTAAAGATTTAGAAATTAAACGTAATATGGAACTTTTTAAATTCATTCCATGGAGACTTTGCGGTCTTTACTTGGATTTTGTCGGTTGGCTGATGTACGGCCTCAATCTCAATTTATCTTTTCTTGGTGTTCCCAAAGATCCCTTTGGCTCTATTATGATTACCAATATCGGTGGACTAGGAATCGATATTGCCTGGGCCCCTTTGGTGCCCTATTCCCGAGTGCCGGTCTTGTTGGCGGTGGGAGCAATTACCGATAAGGCCTGGGTGGTGGATAAAAAAGTTGAAGTGCGCCCCATCCTTCCAATTGGTGTTACCTTTGATCATCGTTTGATCGACGGCATCCATGCCGCACAGATGGCGCAAGATTTCAAAAACTGTTTTAATGAGCCAGAAAAATATCTATTCAACGAATCGCCGCTTCCAGAATAAAAAGTTTATTTATGGTAAGGATGCCCGGTCCAAATACATTGGGCACGATAAAGTTGTTCCACAAATAAAAGTCGTGCCAGTCGATGGGGATAGGTGAGTGGTGAAAGTGAGATACTTTCCTTGCTTGCTTTAATGATGGTTTCGGCATGTCCGCTTGCCCCGCCAATGACAAAACACACAGCACCACTTCCGTCTAAGATGGCAGACATTTTTTGTGCAAATTTCTCTGAGGAACCAGGGACATCTCCCCATTCTGCCAACAAGAAGATGGAAGCCGATTCACTTTTCCCAAAGAGTTTTTGCACGAGTGCGAGAATTTCTTTTCCTTCTGCGACGGTGTCATCTCCATGGGCCTTAACCTCATGAATGAAAAGTTTAAATTGTGTCAGGCGTTTTTTGTAATCATCTTCAATATTGAGAAACTCTTGCTCTTTGAGTTTTCCAACAATAATAAGATGCAGATCTTTCATTAGAAATAATTCTCATCGTCCGATGGAGTGTTGGATTTTTTCTCTTCTGACTCTGGAAAGTAATAGGCCTCAGGAATTTTTACAAAACTTGAGGTTGGGTAAAGACTTTCCAAATCATAAGTGGGGCGTGCAGATTCTTGAAAAATGTGAATGATAACATCACCCAAATCAATTAAGGTCCAATCCTGACCGGATTTTCCTTCCACTGATTTTACAGTGATTTCATGTTTCTTCATCATAAAGCCGATTTGGTCTGCCATAGCATCAGCTTGGGTAGGGTTGTTGGCCGATCCGATGACAAAATAATCGGCTAGACTGCTTTGCTTCGAGATATCCAAAATTTTCAGATTGGAGCCTTTGAAGTTGGCCAAGATCCATACTGAGGCCATGGCGACATTGAGTGGATATTTATATTTTTTATTTTTGAAAATTTTTGCAATTTCAACATCGACAAAGTTATTTTCGCTCATATCTACCCACCCTGTTCCACGCCCTTAAGCATGAGTTTTTTTAATTTCTCAACATTTTTTCCTGCCACTGCTGAGAGTGGCAGGACATTTTTATCTAAAGCTTGCTCAAAAAAATCTTTGTATATTTTAACTTCTTCATCGCTCATTGAATCAATTTTGGTCAGACAAATAATTTCCTGCTTATCACCCATTTCTTTTTTGTACTTCATCAACTCGTCTCGTACCACCATGTAACTTTCAAACGCCTCAAACGGGTCTATGCACCAGGAGATATCTACCAGGTGTACAAACATGGATGTCCGCTCAATATGTTTTAAAAAGCGTGTCCCGAGCCCTTTGCCTTCTGATGCGTCTTCGATCAGTCCTGGAATATCGGCGACAACAAATGTTTTTTCACCAACGCTGACAACACCGAGGTTGGGTTCAAGAGTCGTGAAAGGGTAGTCAGCTATTTTGGGACGAGCGGCGGAAATGACCGAGATCAAAGTTGATTTTCCCGCATTCGGCATCCCGATCAGTGCCACATTGGCCAAAAGTTTCAACTCAAGTTCTAAGTGAAGCTCAACCCCTTTCTCGCCTGGTTGAGCATAGCGAGGAGCTTGATTGGTGCTGGATTTGAAATTCATATTACCCAGTCCACCACGCCCACCCTGGGCCAGTAGAATGCGCTCGCCGTTTTTTGTGAGATCAGCGATGATTTCATTGGTTTCTTCTAGCCGAATAATTGTTCCCACGGGAACTTTTAAAATAAGATCGTTTCCATTGATGCCATTTCTGTGGCGGCCGGAACCATGTTCGCCATTTTCCGCAGCAAAAGTTTTTTTGCCTCGAAAGTGCAATAAGGTATTAAGGCCGTCGTCGGCCTCAAAATAGACACTGCCGCCCAGGCCGCCATCGCCGCCATCTGGACCGCCAAATTCAGCAAATTTTTCGCGTCGAAAGCTCACGGCCCCCGGGCCGCCATGACCAGATGATACGATAATTTTTACTTCATCAATAAAACGCATACGAAATCACACCAAAAAAAAAGGAAACCTAGACTTCGGTTTCCTTCTTATTCATGACATTTAAAGAAACGTCTAAAGCAAAATGGTCTTAAACCACCGAAACCAACTGACGATCTTTTGTAAACCACTTGAACTGCACAACACCTTCACGTTCAGCAAAAATAGTAAAATCTCTACCCATGCCGACCCCAGTTCCTGGGTGAATTACAGTGCCAACTTGGCGGACAATTACGTTGCCTGGAATGACACGTTCGCCACCGTATTTTTTTACGCCTCTCATTTTTGGATTTGAATCACGGCCGTTTGTGGTTGAGCCACCGGCCTTTTTGTGTGCCATGGTTATCTCCTTGAGTCTAAAAAATTATTTTAAATACTTTGCAGCCAATTTGTGGCCGGCTTCAATCTTCTTGGTTTTTCCTTGTCCGTCTGTAATCTCAGTGATCAGAAGGGCAGTAAAATTTTGACGATGGCCTTTGCGTTTGGCATAGCGACCTGGTCGTCTTTTCAAAATATGGATTTTATCGGCCTTGTCGTGTCGAAGAACGCGCGCAACAACATGGGCGCCAGCAACGGTCGGTTTTCCAACAGTTACTTTTTCTCCACCGATAAAAAATACTTTGGTAAATGTGGTGTCTTTTCCAGGTTCTACTTCTAGAAGCTGAACGTCCAACATATCACCTGGTTGGACTTTGTACTGAAATCCAGCAATTTCAACTACGCTATACACGGAGGAACTCCTTGATGATGGCCTCAAGGGGGATCAGCGTCAAAAGACGGATCACTTATATTCCCAGGAAGTGGTTTTTCTAAAGATTCCAAGTGGTTTAAAACTTTTTCCATCCCTTGTCAATATCAGAGAGGGTGACCAACTTATTGTGCGGCAAGTTATGCCGATGCGAGGTCAGTATTTTCACCACCTCATTTTCCTCGCCGCCATGACCGAAAAAGAGATTGGGCGTAGGAGGATTTGTGAGTGCGTCTAATGGAACTATGATTTTTCAATTTTTTAAGGATATCCAACTCCCCATCTTTTTAAAGATGGATTCAGATGGTTTTGGCCCAGATTTTTTCAATTTTCTCCGCAGTATGCATTTTGAGCGATTGTCCCCGGAGGATGAGCAAAAATTTGAAAAAACTCTACCTTACGTTAGGCCTAATCATCGCGTTCTTGAAATCAAGGCCTGTACTCCTTTGATGGTGCGCCACATTAATTCCGCGCTCGAAAGCGATAAATACGGTCCTGAAAGCATCACGAATAATGGAACTTACAAAGTCTATCGATATAAGGGAATGGCCTTGATGATTTGGGCCTTTCAAAATACCAATTGGGAACTGGCCTTTTCGCCTTCCCTCAATCTCACTGATAACTTGGTTATCTATCGCATTATCTTTAACCGCTTTTTAAGTTGGGCCCTGGCGCCACTCGGACTTTGCGGTTTTTGGGGGCATTTCACCAATGGCGGTGTGGTGGTCAAGAAAATGCTTGAGGCCCATGGTGAGGCCGTATTCTTTGATGTTCTTCAAAAGCGAATTGTCGGGCCAAGTGGTATTCAAAAAATTACCAGTGGGTTGACGATTTATAAGGTTGATGTTCGCGCCAAACTCACGACGCAAATGACAGGCGAAACCCTGGCAGGTTTTTTATTTCATTCGACCAGCTACTTTGATCTTAATGGTCTCAGTGTTCCTGTCCGCCAGGCCATTTTGTGGCTGACTAAAACGGCAACAGGTGTCACCACTTCACAAGTGGCCAGTGTTGATACACCGGCCACAGTTACTTTGCCTGCGCCTCAGGCAACGAAATAATTTATTTTCTATTTGACCGCAATAAATTCCATTTTTTCTACATAAAGATCAACGACAGTCAGTGTCAGTTCGTTCCCTGGATTGGTCGAGGAAGACATTTTAATAATTCCAATATTCTCCAAATTAACTCGAGCAAGTTCCTTCAGGTCTGGACCAAGCAGAATAATGCTCCCACTTTTTTCAAATTGATCACCAACATTCCCTTGAACGAGAACCGAATCATTCCATTCTTGCCAAGCTTTTGCTGAAGCGTTGCTGATTGTAATTCTTAGATTTGAAAAATCAGGTCGTCCGGGCTCATTCATGCGATCGCGGCCTGAACCATTTGATGTCACCTTTAATTTAATCCCAAAAGATTCGATCTTTGAAACCCTGGTGGTATCTAGACCGGCAATTTCCAGCTTAAAGTTTGCGGTTATCCATGGCTTCTGTCTGAGTGTTTGGCATTTGTTTCGAGCTGGAACAGTACGAACTTGCTCGGGGGTAAGTTTAAGAGTGATAAATCCTGGTTCTTTGCTTGCGGCATCCAGCGTGGGGAAAGTGATTTCGGTAAGGAGCGCATCTTGAAAGTCTTTTTGAGAAACACTGACATTGTTCATGTCACATTCACCGATCGAGCCACTTTTTTTTGTAGGGTGAGTACCGGCCTCTTGCATCCAATTGGAAAGGATAGGGTCCATGCCGAGTCCAACTTTTAGTGTCAGATCATCGTATCGAACATTGCCAATATGTTTTTTCACAATGGCCTCATTGGGGTTCGGCTCAAGCACTACGTCACCATAGGGCGCACCACCACTTGCATCTTTTAGTAATGCCACCGGCATTCCATCAAGAGCGAGCGAGCCAATTCGAGCTGTGCCATATCGGCCATCGGCTGCATGGACCAAAGAAAACATAGAGAAGACTAAGAAAACACATAGAATTTTCATTTTGCCTCACCTTTGAAAAGTTGATGAGGTGATTTAATTCATACAGGCAATGCTGTCAATGAATGGATTCTTGGTTGCGATTGACATTGTCTGTGTGGAAGAACGGATGGCAAGCGATGTCAGTCGACCATGGTTCGTGACGTGCATTTAGTTCCGCATACATATCGGCAAAGGTAACATTGTGATTGCCTCTGTTGCGATAAATGATTGGATTGCAGGCCGTCTTCATGGCGTTTGTGATTCGGGTGCGTTCGAGTGATAAGGTGCTTTCGCATAGACCCAGGAGACGGTCGCGCATCGGGCCGACAGAGGAATCCGCTCCACCTGCCTGGATTCGCGAATTTAACTGGCTAATACTTTGCTCTAGGTGAGGAGCTAAAAAATTTCCCATGATTTGCAAATTTTGTAGCTGGGTATCAGCGGCGTGGCTGATGGTTTCACGCTGGTAACGTGAGGCCACACTCGATAATTCAGACACCCCAATGGCGGCCAAGCGCGCACTTTCATTTTGTGAGGCCAGCGTAAGGGCCTGCAGGCGATTGATCAGGATTCGGCGTCTTTGAAGGTTTACGGTGCCGGCGTTTTGGGCAACTGAAGGAAGGGCTGCCAGCTCACGATTCCATTGAATGCTCAAGGCCTCGCGATGAAGATCAGTAATTGAAGTGAGGTCCGTTTCAAAACTTCTTTCGGCCCCTTCACCCGTCATATATGTGTTGAGTGAATCTCGCAAATTTGTGAGGTAGACATTATTATCAACATTGGGATTGAAATTGTTTCGAGTATTGTTGCGATAGGTTTCTAAATCTCTGCGCAGTTGTCGCGTGAGTGCGCGGCGGACCTGAACATCGCGTACTATCCCTCGCAGTCTTCGTGCTTTCTCGGCGATGGCCTGACCTTGAGTGGTTGAGGGGCCGACGCTGGCAACAAGGCCCGCTTGGGTCGCGAGTTCGGCAGTCGTCGATCTTTCAACATATTCATAGTAATTATCGGCGCGCTGTACTCGATCTAATAATCCTGGACTCCCTCCCGCTCCATCCACAATCCTTTCAATTTCAGTTTCACTGAAGTTCGAGTTACCGATATTGCGAAGGCGTTGAGTGATATTGAGGATTGTTGAACCGAGCCCGCCCGTTTCGCGAATATTTTCTCCCATTAAGGACATGCCGGTTAAGCTACAGCGACCTGGAGCATCTTGCGACAGAAGGCCATCAGGATTTGTTCCAGTGGTACTCAAGAATGCGCGTCGGCGTTCTTCAACTTGACAGGCCTGTTGTCCAATCGTGAGATAGGCGCAACGAACCGCCGTGGGAGTTGAAGCTTGAGCGAGTTGATCCTGAGTATTGCGAAGATCACGATCGCGAAAAAAAGAAACAACGCTGCCGACGATATTGGCGACAGCATCTAACGCCAACGCCGTTGCGCCGCCGATTGCTCCAAGTGATGCTCCGATATTCAGAGCTATGGGAGTCAGTTGGGCAATAATATTGGGAGCGCTTTGGCAATTGCGGATGGCGCTTAAGACTGTATCAGCTGCATTATTCACATGATGAAAAACAGTCAGGCGTGAGCGAGTAGCATTCGCTCTTTCATCCATGCGAACAGTATTGATTTGTCCCTGAAGGGCTGCGATGTCATTGTCGATAATCGATTTTCGTAGTTCGGTTGTGGTGGGATCATTATATTCCCTTCGAAGTTCCGCAATTCTTGCTTCGAGAGCATTAATTTGATCTTCGGCCATGAGAGAGTCGAAGGCCCGTTGGTATGCCGATCCTGTTGCCTGTGTCGATCCTTGGTTGGGAGGAATGTTCCCCCCCCCTTGAGTATTTCCGTTAGCTGGCGGAGCTTTCCCATCGGTGGTTCCACCACCCCCCTGCATTATGGGAGACTGCTGAGGGCCAAGTTGAGTCATGCTAGTTTGGGCCGCTGCAACCGCTCCGGCGCAGGCACTTCCGGAATCGCGATCAAGTTGAATGTGATTTAATAAACCGGCCGAAGTTGTGATGGCCGCCCTGGCCTGATTCAGCGGATTGGTAATT
>JAHFAA010000271.1 GCA_023250775.1 Bdellovibrionales bacterium | reverse complement strand
TTGTCCAATGCGCTTGAGGGCCTGGACAACTTTTACATAATGTAACTCAAACTGCGGAAGATCCGTTTTTGCCAAAACATCATTGCTCCCCACCAACAAATAGATCTGGTCGGGCGCCAGTTTTTCTATCTTTGCAATTTTATCAAGTAAATCTTGGACGGTGTCTCCATTATATCCAAGATTGAGCATGTCAAACTGGGGCACCTCTTTTTGCAATTCTTGAACAATGTCGAATCCAATACGTCCCTGAAAGTGACTGTCTCCAAAAAAGGCCAGCTTATGACTGGAGGTTGAAGACAAAGAAATGGGAGGATGCTGGTACAATTTGTATAAGACAAAAGAAACCGCCCCTCCCATAATGAGTACGATAGGCATAATCAAATAAAACCATTTAAAACGCATGTTCGGATTTATCCTCTCAGGTACATCTCGTCGATGGCCTTCTTATAATTTTTTTCGATCGTGGCCCTTTTCATTTTCATGGTGGGAGTCAGTTCGCCTTTCTCAATAGAAAAATCACTGTCTAAAATTTTGAAATATTTAATGCGCTCGAAACCGGCCAGGCCACTGTTAACCTCCTCCACCTTTTTGTTGATCGTCTTCGTAACCTCATCGGATAGTGTTACACCTTCCGCCAAAGTTAAAAGCATGGTGAAATATTTGCGGCCATCACCAACCATACAGGCCTGGGAGATGAGACCTCCCTTGATTTTGTCTTCGATAGGAACAGGGGCAACCATCTTGCCGCCGGATGATTTCATAATTTCCTTTTTTCGTCCCACAATTTGTAAAAGCCCTCGTTCATTAATCTTGCCCAAATCTCCGCTGTGCAACCATCCGTCAATCACTGTTTCGGCGGTGACTTCAGGTTTGTTGTAATATCCCAAAAAAACGTGACGGCCTTTGGTGCAAACCTCGCCATCCTCCAAAATTTTAAATTCAGTGCCGGGAACTGGAAAACCAACAGTACCGGACGAATCCACTCCCGGGCGAGTCATACTTATCAAACCGGTCGACTCCGTTTGCCCATAGACTTCGAAGATCTCAATCCCTAAGCAGGTAAACCACTGGGAAACATAGGCAGGCAAAGCGGCAGCGCCCGAGGCCGCCAACTTGACTCGATCGAGACCCATGGCCTTTTTTATTTTGCTGATGACCAACTTATTCGCCACCGCCAACTGGATGTAGTCTAAAAGGGATGGCCTTTTCCCGGCATATTTTTTCTTGGCGATGTTTTGCCCAGTTGCAAGCGCCCACACCGCCAGCTTCTTTTTAAATCCTTTCGCCATCGCCAACTTTTGATTAACACCTTCCACCATCTTTTCCCATAAACGGGGAACAGAGAGAAGCAGAACAGGCCGCACTTCCACTAGCTCGGCGGCAATATTGTCAAAGCCTGAACAATAATCAACCCGCAGTTGACAGGTCAGCCCGGCCCCGAGATTTTGAATTTTCTCAGCGATGTGACAAAGAGGTAAAAAGGAAAAAGTATTTCCCATGCGATTGGTGATGCCCCAAACCGGCATGGCGATGGTGGCCGCATAGGCCAGATTATCGTGAGAAAGCAAGGCCCCCTTGGGAAAACCGGTGGTGCCGGAAGTATAAATCAAAAAGGCACCTTTATAAGGATCGATCCGGTCCAAATAAGTTTTAAGCTGTAAATTGGCGGCGAGCTTTTGACCTTCGGTCAGGGCCTGGGAATAGCTCACTGCTTGAGGACAAAAAGAAGCATCTCCTTCAAAAACGAGAACGATCTTGACGTGAGAAGGAAGAACCGTTTCACCGGCATGAGTGGCCTTGTCATAGTACACTTTATTTTGCACTGACAGCACCTTGCACTTTGTATCGTTTAAAACATAGGTAATATCGCTAAAGCTAGCATTAGGATAAAGACCGGCCGATTTTCCACCGAGCAGGAGAGGCGCCAAATCCATATGCACAAATTGAGGGCAGTTGTAGCTCAAAATGGCGCCGACATCTTGCGAGGTAAAACCTTTTGATTCCAAGAAAAGTGCGAGCCAAAAAACCCTTTGGCAATATTCCTGCGCCGTGATTTCACGCCACTGGCCTTCCGCTTTAAAACGTTGGGCGACATCCTGCGGGTACTCATCGGCCCAATTTTTTAACCTGTGCAAAACAGTCGTCATATCATTCCTCATAAAAAGCTTTTAGTTTACAAGCAATTTACTTTAACATGAGTACATAGGTAAAAAAATGGAAATTGCATTACTGATTACAGGCGGAGTGTTGTTTTGGATCGGCCTTGCCATGATCCGCGGGCAAAACGATAATTCAAAGAAGCATGTCATTATTTTGGGCGAGGTCGTTGGCCTCATTCAAGAGCAAAAACAAGGCAGCACTCTCCTCTATCCCTTGGTCAAATTTATTTGGCGGGGAGAGGAAAAATTTTTAAAAAGTTCCATCGGTAGCTCCTATGCGCGCCATAAAATCGGCCAGAAAACTCCCGTACGCGTGTCTGAAGGTGAAAAATTAGAGGCCGAAATCGATATGCAGGCGATGAAATCCATGGCCTGGATTCTTCTCTTGCTTGGCCTGTCTTTGTCGGTCATCTTTTTTGTGAAATTTCAATTGAATCTTTTCAATCTTGGCATCTCGGCGGTCATTGTCTCGCAAATATTTTTTTCAAATAAAATTAAGTTCAAAAATTTGGCGGATTTAAAAAATAAAATGCAGGTCATGCTCAATCAGCAAATTCATCCCAATATTTTCACCAAAGAAGAACTCGGTCAGCTCAAACTGCTCGAGCCTACCGCCGCCAAGGCCTTGATGAAAAAACAGGCGGTGGTCGGTCGTCGCGTCGGCATAGTCCTGACCTGTCTTGGACTTACCTGCGGATATTTCGCTTTTAATTGGCATCAAAAACGTCTGACATTTTTAAAGATCGCCCGTGCCACTACCGGAGTGGTGGTCCGGATGGAAGAATCCCATAGTCATGACAGTCACACCTATTATCCGATCGTTCAATATCAACACCCTGCCACCACCACACCGATCGAATTCAGACATTCCGTTGGCTCTTCTCCCCCTTCTTTCCACGTGGGTGAAAAAGTGAAGATTCTTTATGATCACGACAACCCAAAAGAGGCCATGATTGATCAGGGCATTTTGAATCAGTTTTTTCCTCTCCTGTGTATCGCGCTTTCCGCCCTGGCGGCACTTTTAGGTTTAAAAATGACAACCAAACAAGATAAACTATCATCATGAATTTTCGCAATGAACTCCCCATGCCTCTCAAAAGAATCGTTGTCAAAGTCGGCTCAGCCGCCATCACTGGTGGCAATGGTCAAATCGATGAAAGCTCGCTACGAAAAATTGTCGATGATCTGGCCCACCTTGCGAAAAGCGGGATTGAAATCGTGCTGGTCAGCTCGGGTGCCATCAATGCCGGCAGGAGTTTTCTTGGAGTGCCGGCACAAAAAAACGAGATCAGTTATTTGCAGGCCTGTTCGGCCATCGGGCAACCTTTACTCATGGCCAACTATCAAAAAGAGTTTGAAAAGTTTGGCCTGATGACGGCGCAGGTTCTTCTCACCCACGATGATTTAAAAAATCGCAAACGCAATCTCAATACCCGCAATACCATTTTGCGCTTAATGAACAAAGGCATAATTCCCATTTTAAATGAGAATGATTCCGTCAGCTTCGAGGAGATCACCGTCGGTGATAATGATCAGCTTGCCGCCATGGTCTCGGAACTTATTGATGCTCATGTTCTCATCTTGCTCACCGGCCCTGACGGTCTTTTCGATCAGGACCCTCATCTGCCCGGCGCAAAACATCTTCCCTCTTTAGAATTTCACGAGGACTTAAAAGAAATTAAAACCATCAGTAAAAGCGCTGTAGGACGCGGAGGGATGGCGACCAAACTTTTGGCGGTAAGAAAGCTCACGGCGCTTGGAATTCCCGTGATCATTAGCACCTATAAACGTTCCACCCCCATTTGTACGCCCTTGCAGGAAAAAGTCGGAACCTTTTTTTTCCCTAAGAATGTCACCGCCAAAAACCGTAGGAAGGCGTGGATTTCCACCATCGTCAAAAATAAGGCCTTTGTGGTGGTTGACGAAGGTGCCTATAACGCCCTCATCAAAAATGCATCGTTGCTCCCCATCGGCATAAAAAATGTTCAAGGTAATTTCAAGCGCGGCGATGTCATCAATATCAAATTTAAAGGCAAGGTCATCGCTGTTGGCATCAGTGAATTTGAGATTCGCGAAATCAAAATTATTATGGGCAAAAAAAGTTCCGAAATTGAATCGCTGCTGGGACACTGTCCTTCTGACGTCATCATCCATCGCGATAATATGTTTATTAAGGATTGAGCATTATGGCCTCAACACTAAAAATCGCCCAAGCGGCAAAAGAGGCCTCGCGCCAATGGTTGCATGCCGATGCCAAGACTCGAAATCAGGCGTTGCAAAGAATTGCCGCTCAATTAGGCCATCGCGCTCAAGATCTTTTGGCGGCCAACGCCTCTGATCTTCGGCGTGTAAAAGCTCTTAAGATAAGTCGCCCGATGCTTGAGCGCATGACCTTGGACCGAAGGCGAATCGAGAGCATGTGCAAGACCGCCGAGGAAATTGCGGCTCAAGAGGAAGTGGTTGGGATCATCACCGAAGAAAAAAAACTTCACAACGGACTTTGGGTGCAAAAGCAGCGCATCCCGCTTGGCGTGATCGCCATGATCTTCGAGAGTCGCCCGAACGTGGTGATCGACTGTTCATGTTTGGCGATTAAATCCGGAAACGCCATTATTTTAAAAGGTGGCAACGAGTGCACTCGCACTAATAAATTGCTGGCGGAAATTGTACGGGAATCGATTCGAGAAATCCTGCCCATCAATATGGTGCAAATTGTTGACAGCAAGAAAGCGGTCAATGAGCTGATCACCATGGTGGATTATGTCGATGTGGTTATTCCTCGCGGAGGCGAGGGCCTCATTCGCGCTATTTATAAAAATTCTAAAGTTCCGGTTATTGCGCATTTTCGAGGGCTCTGTCACATTTACATTCATCAAGACGCCGATCTTGAGTTGGCAAGGAAAGTCTCTTTGAACGCCAAAATCCAGCGTCCTGGAGTGTGCAATGCCATGGAATGTCTGCTCCTCCACAAATCCCTACCCCAAAATTTTATTCAGTCACTTCTGACGGATTTTATAACTGCCGGCGTGGAACTCAGAGGCTGCAAGGCGAGCAAAAAGTTAGTACCGCAAATTTTTTTGGCCACCAAGGCCGACTACAATACCGAATACCTGGATAAAATTTTATCGGTTAAAATAGTTGATTCTCTTGAGCAGGCGATCCAGCACATTCAAAAATATGGAACTCACCACACTGAAGGCATCTGTACCACTGATCCCAAGGCCATTTCCCAATTTCAAAGCGACATTGATGCTTCCTGTATTATGACCAATACCTCCACGCGCATGAACGACGGCGGGGAGCTGGGACTAGGCGCAGAACTTGGCATTTCCACTTCTAAGCTTCACGCCTATGGGCCCATGGGAGCGCGAGAAATGACCACCACCCGATTTTTGGTCTCGAGCGATGGCAAAATCCGCAGCTAGTCTTCGTAGCTCATCAAGGTAGCTAATCAAGTAACTTAAATCCCAGCTTCATGACTTGATCATCCAACTGAGTCCGCCACACCACTTCGCCTCTCATGGGAGCGAGCTCTCCGATTTGAATTTTACAAATTTCCCCCACCTGTAAATTCTTGGAGAGGAGCATCACCACACCACAGCCTCCATAGGATTCACTAAAGACCAGACTGGTAATTGCAGGGGT
>JAHFAA010000270.1 GCA_023250775.1 Bdellovibrionales bacterium | reverse complement strand
TAAATAATGCCCGCGCCAGCGAGATCGCGATGAGTTATGTTGCCGAAGTTTTAAATGCTCGCGCCACGGAGCTTTATGAAATTATCAAAACGATTTTGGATGAAAAATTAGTTGAATATTCCGTCAATGGCCCGATCGTTTTAACCGGCGGCGGCGCACTTATAAAAGGAATGGCTGAATTGTCTGAATATATCACTCAAAGGCCAACGAAAATTGGGTACCCTCATGCGTTTGGTGGCATGACCAATGTTATGCAACATCCAAAGTACAGCACGGTTTTGGGGCTTCTTATGGAGAGCTTCAAGAAACGCAAAGATGAAAATATTCCAAATGTGAAAAAGTTAGAAGGAATCGATATTATTAGCAAGCTGAGCGAATCTTTAAAATCCGTTTTTAAAGAGATTTTTTAACAGGAGTTTTCTATGTTTGAATTTAACTCGACCAAAGATCCGAGAATTGAATGCGGGGCCAAGATAAAAGTTGTCGGTGTCGGCGGCGGGGGCTGCAACGCCATCAACACGATGATTAAGGCCGGACTTTCTGGTG
This sequence comes from Bdellovibrionales bacterium, assembly GCA_023250775.1. Taxonomy (GTDB): domain Bacteria; phylum Bdellovibrionota; class Bacteriovoracia; order Bacteriovoracales; family Bacteriovoracaceae; genus GWA2-49-15. The sequence goes on along the minus strand of JAHFAA010000270.1, from coordinate 5,264 downwards.
TTGAATATGTCGTTGCCAATACTGATGCGCAAGCATTAAACGCCAGTCTCGCGCCCACGAAAGTGCAGCTTGGTGCAAGCATCACCAAAGGTCTCGGTGCTGGAGCAAATCCTGAGGTAGGAAGGAAGGCCGCTCTAGAAGAATACGAAAAACTCAGTGAGGTTCTAACTGGTGCTGATATGATTTTCATTACTGCAGGAATGGGCGGCGGAACAGGAACCGGTGCTGCTCCAGTTATCGCAAAGCTTGCTAAAGAACTTGGGGCACTCACTGTTGGAGTCATTACCAAGCCATTCCTTTTTGAAGGTAAGAAACGCTTTCGCCAGGCAGAGACCGGAATTCAGGCATTGGCCGAAGTCGTTGACTCTCTCATCACAATTCCAAATCAGCGCCTTCTGTACTTGGCAGGTGAAAATCTTTCCTTAATCGACACTTTTAAGAAGGCCGACGAAGTTCTGCTCAATGCTGTACGAGGAATTTCTGATCTGATCAATAATACCGGCCATATCAACGCCGACTTTGCCGATGTTTGCACAGTCATGTCAAACAAGGGACTGGCCTTGATGGGAACTGGTTTTGCTTCAGGCGCGGGAAGAGCAATCAAGGCCGCAACGGAAGCAATCAGCTCACCACTTTTGGAAGACATCACCATCGATGGGGCAACAGGAATTATTATCAATATTACAGGTAATGAGTCTCTGACCATGCATGAAACCAATGAGGCCGTGACCTTAGTTATGGAAGCAGCCGATGAAGAAGCGGAAATTATTTTTGGTACTGTGATCGATCCAAATATGAAAGATGAGATCAAGGTAACCGTCATTGCTACCGGACTTCAAGGGGTCGATCGACTCATGCTTGCACCTGCAAGAGAAACAGCTACAGCTAGAGAGACTGTTGTGGCAACCAATACAGTGGTTGAGCCTACACCAGTTGAAACAGCACCTGTGCAAACGGCGACTATTCCTGCAGCTCAGCCGACTCAAGTTGCAGACGCGACACCTTCGAAACTAGTTCAAAATATCAAAGAAGCTGCAACTCGCTATGAGACTGCAAAAAATTTGACGAATGTAGAAGAACCTCGTCAGAGACCAACTCTTCCTGCTGAAAGAAGAGACCTGCATGGAATCAATCGCGCAAAAACGATCGCTGAAAAATTAGGCTTCATTAACTTTGACGAGGAAGAATTGGATCGTCCAAGCTTCTTAAGAAAAGATGATGTGGCCAAACAAGAAATTCCACGAAGCACTGAACACTAGAGAAGAACTACCGAAACATTGGGTTTGAAGGAATATTTACTGACAAAATATTCCTTCACTTTTTTTTCAATAAGCTTTGCATCTCTAGGCATTTTGAAGCTTGATACAACTGAGAAAATATAGGCATCGAAGTCCGCTTGGTCTTCCACATGAAAAGGCAGACCGAAAAAATTGAATTTATAATTCGGGTGATTTTTCTTTTCTTGAATGGCGAGCGAGACAATTCCACTCTCGGCCAACTTACGACGGTCACGTAAATTGTCCTTATCCATAATCTGGCCATTGTCATGAACAATATTAAATTCCCAAACACCTTCACCACGTTCAATTTCGAGGCCATCTGATCCAACGACAAGCGTCTCGCCGTTGGCGAATTGGACATGTTCAATTTCCGGAAATTCACTCTCATGCCATTTGCGAAAGGCCGGAAGAAAGTGCGACTCCGTATGAATGGGGACTATGACTTGTGGACATAGATTTTGAATTAAAAGTTTCAAATCATCGCGACCAGCATGTCCACTGACATGGGTAAAGTAGTTATCAGAATTATATAAGGCGACGTTCGAAGCTACAATTTTGTTAAAAATTAAGGCCACTTTCTTTTCATTGCCAGGGATCACTTTAGCACTGTAGATGAAGATATCTTTTTCTTTTAATTTGCATTTTGACTGGCCATCTAAAATTGCACCACGTAGAGAACCATTAAAATCACCTTGGCAGCCTGAAATTAAAATCAAACTTCTCTTATGAGGGAGAATGACGTCACTCACTCTGGGCATCGTTTTGAGATAGCCGGTTTCTAAAGCGAGATCCAAAAAAAATCGCATCGAGCGACCGATCATGGAGACCATAAGACCCTGTTCAAGTGCCAAATCCAAAAAGGTCTTCAAACGCTCAACATTAGATGGAAAAAACGTCGCAAAAATTCTCCCTTCACTCTCTTTGAAAAGCTTTCGCAACGGCTCCACAACTTCTTGTTCAGCAGGAGTTTTGAGTTGCTCCGACAAGATATTGGTGGAATCCACAAACAGCATTCTGTGTTTAAAAGGACCGGCCATTTTTTTTAGGCGGTCAAAAGAGAATTGGCTCGAAATACCTGCACCCGTATTAATTTTAAAATCGGGCGCAAAAAAGATAAATTGATCTTCGTGTTCATTCCAGAAAGTCGCGGCAAAGGTTTCGGGGATTGAATGATCGACATAAAACGGGGAAAATTTCCACTTCCCAAAATGAATTAAAGATTTTTCGTTCACAATGCTGATCGCAAGTTTTCCGATATTTTTTTTCCGAAGCATCTTTGCGGTAAAGTTTGAAGTGTAGATCGTGGCATCGGGAAATTTTCTTTGAACAACTTCTATGCCACCGATGTGATCTTCATGCCCATGAGTGATGATAATGGCATCCAATTCTTCCAGATCTTCATATTTTGGAACAAGAATATTGACGCCTAGACCTTCTTCCAAAGGAAATAAAGCACCAGCATCAACCAGGACTTTTTTATCACCGAGAGTAAAGAGAGTTGAGTTGGCGCCAATTTGCCCGACCCCTCCATAGGGATGAACACTAAACATGCTCATGGGCCGCAGGTTGTTTTTCATTAAAGGCAGGCAGAGGAGAAGCTTGTAAATATTCTTTAACCTTTGCGGTTAGAATTGAGGCGGCGGTATCAGTTTCTTCGCCAACAATAAAGTCTGCATACTGGCGTTGAGGATCAAGATATTTTTGGTACATAGGTCGAACTGAATCATAATATTGTCCGATCACAGATTCTAACGAGCGCCCGCGCTCTTGCACGTCACGATGAAGGCGACGAATAAAACGAATATCTGAATCGACATAAAGAAAACATTTAATATCAAGCAGACCACGAATTTCTTCATCAACAAGAGTAAAAATGCCCTCGAAGATAACCACTTGAGAGGGTGCTATCGTATGGAACTGAGAAGTTCGCGAACTGGTTTTAAAATCATAGACAGGAACATTGATTTCCTGGCCTTGCTTCAAAAGCTCGAGATGCTCGCGCAAAAGTGGCCAATCAAAAGCATTAGGATGATCGAAATTTGGACGGCCCGAAAGAGTTTTGAGCTCTGCCGCCGGTCGAGGTAAGTAGTATGAATCCATGTGCAAAATAGAGACTTCAGGGCCAAATTCCTTAAGAACTTTCTTGGCAAAAGTTGTTTTGCCGGAACCTGAACCGCCCGCTACACCTATTAAATATGCCATATAATTTTACCTGGACTTGATTCGGGTTTTAGCATAAAAGCCCTTACGGCACAGGCCACAATTAATATTTTACAAACATCCTATGTATGTGATTTCAAATAGATACTTGCCATGTTTAAAGTAATTATTCATAACCTCGAAAGCATTTTACCTGAAGAACTGAAGGAAGGGGCCTTTGCGCAGTTTGCTTGCCAGGGAATTCTTGAAAATCAATTAGAAGAGGAAGCGGTGGATGCCCTGTTAGCAGAAGAATCCTTTTGTGGCGGTGAAGTGCCTTTGCATGTTTTGCAAAAATTAGAGAATGTTGCGGCCCCAAACCCAACTTATTTCTTCGAATCCCACGCCCAGGCCGTCTTGTTTGCCGACTGGGCCAAAAACAATTTCCATCTTGAAAGTTCCGTCGTTGAAGAGCCAGAAAAAGATTGGAACGCAGAATGGAAGAAACATTACGCTCCTATTTTGGTGGGAAAAGATTTTTGGATTATTCCTTCCTGGGCCGAGGTTCAACCAGATACAAAGCATATTAAGATCAATCCGGGACAGGGCTTTGGCACTGGTTCTCACGCAACCACCAGTGGCTGCCTTGAGGCGCTCCTTCACTTCCAAGAGCAATTAAAAAACCCTGTCGCTTCCGCCCTCGATTTTGGCTGTGGCTCTGGGATTCTTGGCATTGCCTACTTAGAACTTATCCAAGGACCTGTGGATTTTTGTGATGTCGACAAAGATGCTTTGGAGAATTGCAAAGAAAATATCGAGCTGAACGATTTGAATTTGTCCGAGCATAGAATCATTCTGCGAAATAAATTTAAACCAAAACACTATGATGTTATCTTTGCCAATATTCTTCTGAACATTTTGATTGAAGAAAGTGAAACCATTAAGTCGTGCCTAAAACCAGGTGGCCTGATTTTTTTCAGTGGCATTCTGGAAGATCAAGTAGAAGAATTAGTGGCACATTACCAAAGTAAATTTTCCTTTAAGGAAGAGCTTCGACTGAAGCGTGAGCAATGGATGACCCTTGTCTTAAGGCGGTTATAAATGCGTGCCGTATTTCTCAAAGACTTAGATTTAACAAATATTAATGTCGGCGACATCTTGGATCTCCGAGATCATCAATTTCATCATCTAAAAAATGTCGTTCGCCTCGAAAAAAACGAAACGATCCTAGGGCTCAATGGCAATGGTCTTGAGCTGCTCATGCAATATGAATCAGAGGACAAAAAATCTTTGCGTTTGATTGTGCGAAAATGTTCCATCCACCAACGTGTTGTTGGCCCCCGTGCAGCTATTGGCGTTCTGAAAAAGGATGGCATGGAAGAAACGCTAAAGCTTGCAGTAGAAATGGGTTTAGACAAAATCACTTTTTTAAATACAAAATTTTCGCAGCGAGGTCTTTCAGTTTCAACTTTCAGTGATCGATATTTTCGAATTATGGAAAGCGCCCTACTTCAGAGTAATAACGTCTTCTTTCCAACTATCGAAGGCCCGCTTGACTTTGATGATTTTGTGCGCGATTTACCTTCAGAATCTTTCATCTTCTATTATGGTCTAGGCGAGTCCTGTCACAAACTTAATGATAAGGTGACCCTACCAGACCCAGGCAATAATTTTTGCAATCTCGTGACTCTTATAGGGCCAGAGGGAGGTCTTGCACGAGAGGAAGAAGAAATTGCTTTGGCGAGGGCGCGATCGTTGTGTTTTAAATTGCCTATGCCCATTTTACGAGCACCCCACGCGATGTCTGTTGCTCGAGGACATGTAATCGGGCTATATTCTGCTTTG
>JAHFAA010000269.1:5311-5837 GCA_023250775.1 Bdellovibrionales bacterium | reverse complement strand
GGGCAAAACGCCCATCGTGGTCAGTGACTGCGCGGGCTTTTTGGTCAATCGCATTCTCTTTCCATACTTTTTTGGTTTCAACAAATTAGTCGAAGACGGAGTGGATTTTAAACGCATCGATCAGCTGATGGAAAAATTCGGCTGGCCCATGGGCCCTGCTTACCTTCTCGACGTCGTCGGGATCGACACCTGTGTTCACGCTGCCAAAATTATGGCCGACGCCTATCCTGATCGCATGAAATATGAGGGCGACAACATCTATGATTTGATGTTCAAAGAAAATCGCTATGGTCAAAAAAATGGCAAAGGCTTCTACGAATACACCGTGGATAAAAAAGGCAAACCCATTAAGAATCTGAACCCAGAAGTTTATACTCTGATCAAGAAGGCGACGAAAAAAACAGTCGAAGTTTCTGACGAAGAAATTGTAGAACGCATGATGCTTCCCATGATTATCGAAAGTGCACGATGCTTGGAAGACAAGATCGTGGCCACCGCCATTGAAGTGGATATGGGACTGCTGCTT
>JAHFAA010000269.1:0-5301 GCA_023250775.1 Bdellovibrionales bacterium | reverse complement strand
TTTAGAACAGGTGCCTTGAAGTACGCCGATAGTTTGGGGGCCGACAAGATTGTGGCCTTGTCCAACAAGTATCAAAGTCTGGGCAATGCTTATAAGGTCACCAGCACCATGAGCAAAATGGCGACTGACAAGAAAAAATATTATTAAGATTGGAGAAAAACAATGACAACAAAAAATAAAAGAGATGCCGTAATCGTTGATGCCATTCGAACACCCATGGGAAAATCCAAAGATGGGATCTACCGTCATGTTCGCAGTGAAGAGCTGAGTGCTCACTTGATGAGATCACTCATGGCACGAAATCCAAAATTAAATCCAGGCGAAATCGCCGACATCATCTGGGGCTGTGTTCAACAAACTCTGGAGCAATGCTACAACATCGGTCGCAATGCTCAGATGGTCACTGACATTCCCAAGCATGTTCCGGCGCAAACCATTAATCGTCTGTGTGGCTCTTCGATGACGGCCCTTCACATGGCGACTCAAGGTATTTGGTGCGAGGAAGGAGATGTTTATCTTGTTGGCGGAGTCGAGCATATGGGCCACGTGCCCATGACTCACGGAGTGGATTTTAATCCCGCCTTCTCTCAACATCAGGCCAAGGCCGCAGGTTCCATGGGATTGACCGCTGAACTTTTGGCAACAATGTATAAAATAGATCGTCAATCACAAGATGAATTTGCTCTCCGTTCCCATCAGAAGGCCACTGCCGCAACTAAATCGGGACGTTTTAATGATGAAATCGTGGCGACTCTCGGTCACGATGAAGATGGTGTTCCACTGATGTGTACTGTTGATGAGGTTATTCGCCAGGATGCCAACATCGCTGATCTGGCGAAATTGAAACCAGTTTTTAATCCCAGCGGTGGCACGGTGACTGCTGGAAATTCTTCCGCCCTTTCTGATGGCGCTGCCGCCTTACTGGTGATGTCACGTGAGAAGGCCCAAAGTTTAGGCCTCACTCCCATTGCCAAGGTTCGTGCCATGTCCGCTGTTGGATGTGACCCCTCCATCATGGGAATTGGGCCGGTTGGAGCGGTCAAAAAAGTTCTCGATCGTGCCAAACTTAAAATCGGAGATATTAAACTTTTTGAGCTAAATGAGGCCTTCGCCGCGCAGTCACTTCCTGTTTTGAAAGACCTGGGACTCTTGTCATCAATGGAGGAACGCGTGAATGTGAATGGTGGTGCCATTGCCTTGGGCCACCCACTGGGGTGCTCTGGCGCAAGAATTGTTGCAACGTTGGTTCACCAGATGAAGCGCGGAGGACAGGACCTCGGGATTGCCACTATGTGTATTGGTATGGGCCAAGGCGTGGCCACCGTGCTTGAGTTGGAATAATTCGTGAATTCTGGAAGCTCTTTAGAGAGCTTCCAGTTCTTTTAAAAATTCTTTGTTTGAAAACAAATGCTTGGTGAGCGCATCACCAAGCTTTTTTCCGGCCACAATATCAGAGGGATGGTGAACTCCACCGAGCACTCGGTGCATGGCCACTTCATCGCCTCTTTGCATAAATTGCTCGGCCCTTTCAGGAAATTTCTTCGCCAGGACGCGAGCATAAACACGCGCCATGGTTGTGTGACCGCTCGGGTAAGCATAGGAGTTTGACTTTGCAATGCAAGGAACGAGCGCGGGATTTGTGACATAGGGGCGTGGGCGTTTGAAAAGGAATTTTCCCAGAGAGGAGCTTATTCCCGATTTGATAAGATATTTAAACATGAGAGGTTTTAAACGTTTCACTTCATCTTGAGTGAGGGGGCCATTTGCGCCACCAAAAAAATGGTCAAGACTGATCTTCACTTCGCTGGCCGCGGCGGCACATTGCTCGGCCGTTCTGGTTTCTTGATACTTGAATAATTCCGCAAAATCGGCGGCCTCTTCAGGAGATCCTTTGGCGGGATAAGGGCCCAAGAGTTCTTTGATATGACAGAGGACGCCTTTGTCTAAGGCATGAGCTTGAGTCGAGGGGTTAAAAGCGATAAAAAGAAAGAGAGACACTATGACGAGATTAATTTTTTTCCAATGATTCATCTGATTCTCCTATTTACGACCGAGAGCTTTACTGTCCTTTATCATAGCATCAACATGTTCTCGGTCAACTTAGACGCCAGAGTAGAACGGAGAGTAAGTATTTTTAAGAAAATCAGTAATGCGAATGCTTAAACAAATACCGGAGAATAACTCGTAAAATTAAGTTGATACGAGGACTATCTTTTATGAAGCACCTTCAATTTTCTCTGGCCTCATTTCTCCTCCTTCTGACTTTTCAATTAAACGCAAGTGATAAGGTGCAACTTGGAATTTCAAATTTAGAGGATGTCGCAGGAAAAATAAAAGATTTGTGGGCCACGGAGTTGGCAAAACCCATTGCAATTGCTTCTCAAAATATTAAAGAATGCCAAAAAATGGATCTTCAGTGTAGCGTGGAAGAAACTCAAATCCATCTGATCTCTTCATCACAAGATTTTAACTTTAAAATTGAAGCTGTTCCCGGCCAATTATTTGTTTACTCTCTGGAACTTCCCAAAGCGGTCGGCGTGGCGAATCTAATTATTCGCGGCAAGGTCTTGGGCGCCCTGTTCGATTTGAAATTTAAAATTGAGGCATCTTCCATTTCGACGGTCAAAGAGAAAGAAGTCGATGATGAAGACATCGAATGGCTAAAAGGTTCCGGCAGATTTTTCTTAGAAATCAAAAATAATTTATTTGTGGCAAATTCCATCAATTTTCCCCACTGGAAAATCGACAATCTTCGCATTATTCCCACGGATCGTCTGGCACAATTTTTTATGTCTATGTTTGGAAGATTTGCCGATTTGGAACAGCTTGCGCTTGGACTTTTGAATTCCCAAATCCAAAACTACTTACAAGATGCCAATTTGCACTCAACTTTCGCCAAGACTCTTAATAATCTTTTTGCCCAGGTTCCTGAATTGCTGTCCCCTCTCAGGAGCTATGGAGTCAAGGCGACCCTGGTGCCAATCTCATTGTCGACGGCACAGAGAAGAGTCGACATTGTATTAACCCCTGAACTCAAACCAATGAGTGAAGCTCATAGTTGCGCCGCCGGCCTGCAAGCGAATGTGTATCCACCAAACTTAAAAGAGCTTCTTTACAAGGCCTCAGATGAAAACAAACTCGCACAAAATGAGATTGAAGTTGAGTGGCCTCTGAGCTTTTTCGAAAACGCTCTCTATCTCATGGCCAAATATCCGTTGCTTGATCGTGCCGGAAAACCTACTCCTCCTCTCTTGTGTCAAAACGGTCAAAGTCCCGTTTCTGTTCTCGGTAAAAAACAAACTTTTCGCTACCAATTTGTTCCGACAAAAAACATCAGTTTGAAAGCGGATGAGCAAAGCAATGGTGACGGGCTTGTGCTTAATTTGTGGGCCGAGCTAGAGGGGGGATCTGATAAGTATCCCAGGATTTCTTTTTATCATAAAGATCGCGGACAAAAGTATAAGACACTGTTGGTAAATGTTGAGGCCAAGCTTGGATTGTCTCTTACTTCAGACGGTCTGGTATTTGAGCTGCGAAATGTGAATATCAAGGAAATTATCGGTAAAGTAAAAATGAGCTGGCCGCTGCATCTTATGGCGATTCATGTTCCAACCTCAATCATAAAAAATACCATCGAAGACGTCGTTTCCAAGTATATTGAGAACAATATCAAGAAGGTCATCCTCCTTTCTTCGGATTTTGACATTTCCCAAGGACATTCACTGTCCATTAGTCAGGTAAAATTAAACGCCAAGAATATTGCCAGTAAGCTCATTATCAAATAATTTGCGCCTCTTTTCTGCAAGGTTCTTTTATTGTATTGTCTTGTCTCGATCAGTGGCAAAGCTCATAAAGGACAGGGTATGGGACGTAAGTGGAACAATATTAAAGAAAAGAAAGGTGCTCAGGATAAGGCCAGAACGCAGATTTTTACAAAACTATTGCGTGACGTCACGAGAATGGTTAAAGCTGGTGGCGAAAGTCCCGATTCAAATTTTATGTTGCGACTAATCTTGGAAAGATGTCGTAAAAACAATGTGCCCAAAGATATTATTGAACGCGCCATCAAGAAGGGCATGGGCGGTGAAGATGATGGCTACTTCGACGTAAACTACGAAGGTTACGGCCCTCATGGAGTGGCAATTTTTGTTGAGGCGGCCACCAATAACCCCACCCGCACAGCTCCCAATATTAAGAATTGTTTCAATAAGTGTGGTGGCTCCTTAGGCACGTCGGGTTGTTTACAGTTTGTGTTTGAGCATAAGGCCGTTTTTGAAATAGCAGCACCGTTGATCAAAGATGAAGAAGCTTTTAGCTTGGAAATGATTGATGCCGGTGCCGATGATATCCAGCTCGAAGATGGGTATTTTATAGCGACTGGCCCCATGCCTAGTTTTGGTCCCATGCAAAAGAAGCTGGATGAGTTGAAAATTAAGGCCGAGGAGGCCGGTTTAGAGAGAGTTCCTTTGACCTTTAAAGAAGTGGACAAAGAAACTTTCGATGTTGTGATGAAACTGATCGGCTTGCTTGAAGACGATGATGATGTGAATAAGGTTTACCACAACATTAAGTACGACGAAGCGCTGTTCACCTAACACCAAAAAGAGCTTTATTCTTAGGCCTGTCTGCCTCACAATATCATTAAATAAAAATGGAGGTTTCCCATGGTCCGTGTAACGAGATTTGTTTTAATGCTATGCCTGATTTTTTCTTTTGCCGCTTTTGCAGATGCCGATAAAATTAAATTAAATGCTGAATTCAGCATGGCAGACACTTTAAAAACTTTTAAGGGAAGCAAAAACCGCGTATCGCTTCTACTCCGAAACGGCATTTCTTATAACGGTCTTGTGCTCGAAGTTGGATCGAACTTTGTCGTGATCTCACAATTAAGCGGCAAAGACTTTTTTGATGCCCTTGTTCGTTTAGATGATATTTCAGGATTGGAAGTTAAGGTTCGCTAAAATCTAGCAGAATAGAGATTGGTCACCAAGGAGTAAGTCCTTGGTGATTTCTGGTGCCAATTTATTCACGCGAAATTTTCCCTGAGACGGGGAAAAGACGCCCATTTCTGTCACCACAAAATGCACGACATTGGCCCCCGTCAGCGGGAGCTGACATTTTTTGACCAGTTTGGATGTTCCATTTTTATTAAAGTGCGACATCATAATAATAATATGTTTTGCGCCGTTGACCAGGTCCATGGCCCCGCCCATACCAGTAATTTTTTGGCCGGGCACCATCCAATTGGCAAGATTGCCTTCGACATCGACCTCCATGCCGCCCAGGATACAATAATCGATA
>JAHFAA010000268.1 GCA_023250775.1 Bdellovibrionales bacterium | reverse complement strand
TAAACGACGAACCTTCTTAGTCGGGAAAAGACTGACCAGTTGCAAAGAAGTTCCCCCAGGCAAAAGGAAATGGATTAAAATTAATGCTAAAGGACAAGGTGAATCTATGCCCGGAAATTCTAGCTCAAAAACCAATTCAAAATTCAACTTAATCAAAAATCAATCACAAATTTTTGAAAAGCGCGTCTTGCCGCGTTTCCCATTCACCTTTATGGCCTTTAAGTTAGGCAATCTCTCTTCGACAAAAATTTTCGAAGTGCGGGACCTCTCTTTACGGGGTGCAAACATCGCACTGAGAGACGGCGGGCATCCTTTTTTGAAAGGGGAGCGCTTAGACGGGCATATTGTTTGGAAGAGAAAAAAAATTCCCGTGGTCGGTACCGTGATGTGGATTAAGGCGCAATCTTTGGGGCTGGAATTTTGTTTAACTCCTGCGCTGGAAAACGATTTGGTGGAACTGCTTTCCCTGGAAAATGTGGCGGCCGATTTTCGCCCTCTGCACCAGAATCCCATGCAGACTGATCTCCCTTCCAATTTGAAATACTGGCTCAAGGCCGACGGGCCTGCCGAGGTTTTTGTATGGCAGCACAATGATGGAGAGTTGGCACGTTTTCAATTTCTCTTCCTCGATCATTTTGTGGAATGGGAAGATGGCCGCGGCATCAAAACCGGACGCATGGTCAATGTGCGCGATATCGAGACCCCGCTGGCACCAGAAGATGAGTTCATGTTTGAAATGGACAGCGAGGCCGATCATCAAAAAATTAGTATTGCCTGCCAGATGATGGATCGCATTCCAGGCGACTATATTCCGGAAAATACCACCCGATTTTTGCGTATGAAGCTCGGCGCCACATGTTGAATAGGCGATAACCCTACAAGACCTTCTTTCCATCTTTAATTGGTCGGCCTATACTGCCTGCGTTTGCAGCAATCAATTCTATTAAGGAGTCGTCCATGAATCGCAACCTTGCCTTGGAATTTGTTCGAGTGACCGAAATGGCCGCAGTGGCCTCTGCTCGTTTTATGGGAAGAGGAGATGAAAAGGCGGCCGATCAGGCGGCAGTTGATGCTATGCGTACTATGCTTGAGTCGGTGGACTGTCAGGGAACAGTGGTAATTGGTGAAGGCGAACGAGACGAAGCTCCGATGCTCTATATCGGTGAAAAAGTAGGGACGGGTGAAGGCCCAAAATTGGATATCGCCCTCGATCCTTTGGAAGGGACGGCGGTTTGTGCCAGTGGTGCCCACAATTCTATTAGCGTTATGGCGATTGCTGAACATGGCCATTTTTTGAATGCGCCTGATACCTATATGCTCAAAATTGCCTCTGGGCCTGAAGGTCGAGGCGTCATTGATATTCTTGAGTCGGCAACGGAAAATTTGCGCCGTCTAAGTCAGGTTAAAAAATGTCGCATTCAAGATTTAACCGCCATTATTCTCAATCGTCCTCGTCATAAAGATTTAATTGATGAAGTGAGACGCTCAGGCGCGCGCATTCAGTTGATTGGTGATGGCGACGTTGCTGGCGCTATCGCGACTTGTATGCCCGAGGCCGGTGTCGACATCCTCTTTGGAGTGGGTGGTGCTCCTGAAGGCGTTATCGCCGCGGCCGCCTTGCGCTGTTTGGGTGGGGAATTTCAAGGCATTTTGAAACCACGCAATCAAGAAGAAATTGATCGCGCCAGACGCATGGGCGTAACCGATATCAATAAGGTGTGGTCTATTGATGAGTTGGCCCAAGGCGATGTTATGTTCTGTGCCACCGGTGTCACGTCGGGAGAATTTTTGCGCGGAGTTCGCTTTACTCCATGGGGTGCGATTACCCATTCTTTGGTTATGCGCAGTAAGACTGGGACCATTCGCCATATTGAGGCCCAGCACCATTTCGATAAAAAACCACAACTCAATTAGGAGGCGCGTATGGCCGATAAAAAAAGTTCAGATTCAGGCATTGGCGACGTTATTAAGAAAGTTGTTTCTATTGGAGTAGGGGCGGCCTTCATGACCGAGGATGCGGTTCGAAATATTTTATCAGACTTGCCTCTGCCAAAAGATATTTTGTCGGGGCTGGTGCAAAACGCCAAAAATGCCAAAGAAGATTTTGCCTTGAGTATTCGCGAGGAATTAAGTTCCCATTTGGCCAAGCTTGATCACAACAAAATCATTGAAGACATCATGAGCAAATATGATTTTGAGGTCAAGGCCACCATCAGTTTCAAAAAGAAGGATTCCAATCCTTCTTAATCTTTATGCTCACTGAAGAAAAAAAGGCCTCTATTCGGAAGAATCTTTTATCTCTTCAGAGCGAGTTGGGCAAAGTCCAACTGGTTGCCGTGAGCAAATATAGTCCTGCTGATGAAATCGTCTATGCCTATGAGTTGGGCCAGCGGGTGTTTGGTGAAAATCGTGTCCTAGACTTGCAAAAAAAGGCCGAGGCGCTTTCTCATCTCTCCCATATAGAGTGGCACTTTATCGGCCATCTCCAGCGCAATAAGGTCAAAGACCTCTTGACGGTGACTCATCTCAGCGCCATTCACTCTGTTGACTCACAGGCATTACTCGAGAAAATTATTTCGTGTCGGCGTGAATTAAAAGCGAACGAAAAGCTCGATCTTTTTTTTGAAGTGAATACCTCAGGTGAAAAAGAGAAAAATGGATTTTCGCAGATTTCTGACCTGGAACTTTCGCTCAAAAAAGTCCTGATCGAAGGACCAGGCCTTGGCCTTTGTCCCGCCGGACTCATGACCATGGGAACTTTTCGCACGGATGATGCTGAGGCAGAGGCCCACCGTTGCTTTAAGCAGCTGCGAAGCATGAAAAACGAACTGGAAAAATCCCTTGGGATGTCTGGTCTGCGACTGTCTATGGGGATGAGTAGTGATTATCAAATTGCACTTCAGTATGGAGCAGACGTCGTCAGAATCGGTAGTCATATCTTCAAGTAATGTAAATCGATGCCCTCCTTTTTTTGTTGATCTAAGTGGATTAATCAGATGAATGTCTGATTGGGAAAACTTTGCACATCCTTGAAATCATTCAAACAGACTCCTAATCTTAAATTAGATACACATTCGAGATGACGTATTTTCAACCATCTGACAAAAAGGAAAAAAACATGGGTGCCGGTGAAATAGACTTAGTGAAGATCATTTTCGAAGCGGGGATAATCGTAAAATGTGTTCTGGGTTTGCTTTTGCTTTCCTCCGTTTTTTCCTGGGCAGTTATCTTGAAAAAGAAAAAACAATACCAAACGGCCAACAAGCTGAATGGGGAATTTTTAAGCATCTTTAGAATGGGAGGCAATTTTTCAGAAATTTTTGATAAATGCAACCATCTTCCCAACTCCCCAATTCGTAGAATGTTTTTAGAAGGGCACTATGAGCTGCGAAGAGTTCGCGATTCACAAAGTGACTCAACGACAGCATTCAAAACCTATCTTGAACATTTTGGCATTGATGGCATTGAACGTGCGCTCGATAAAGGTGCGGTCATAGCAAGAGTTGAAATGGAAGAGGGACTTTCGGCCTTGGCAAGTATCGGGTCTGTAACACCCTTTGTGGGATTGTTCGGTACAGTGTGGGGGATTATCAACTCCTTTACCGGTCTGGCAAAAGGGGGAGGTACTTTGGAATTAGTTGCTCCAGGTATCGCTGAGGCGCTTGTGGCCACGGCCTTCGGTTTGTTTGCCGCCATTCCCGCCGTGTGGTTTTACAACCATTACCAAGCACGTTTGAGCAAAATCGAAGGCGACATGGAATGTTTTGCACAAGATTTTATTAATACCGTTCAACGTTTTGTGAGCAAATAGTATGGCATTTCATATACCGGGCAAAAAATCGATTTCAGATATCAACGTAACTCCTCTTGTTGACGTCATGTTGGTGCTTCTCATCATCTTCATGGTGACGGCACCACTGATGTTGAACGGGATAAAAATAGAATTGCCCAAAACCCAGGAGTCAAATCCGATCAATTTGAACACCGAACATCTGATTCTTTCTTTTTCCAAGGATGCCGAGCTGTTTATTGGGGACCACAAATATTTACAATCAGAGATAGTCGAGAAAATTAACAGTGAATTTAAAAGTAAAAAAACCGATGTCATTTTTCTCCGGGCCGATTTTAGTTTGGACTATGGGAAAGTGGCATCACTGCTGTCTTTTTTGAAGGCCAGTGGAATTATTAAAGTGGCCTTGGTGACCGAAATTGATGAGACAAGAGAAAGCAGGACTTCGAGGAACTAATGCACAATCAGAAAACATTGGTCGATCATAGTCTCAACAGATATGTGGTGATTTCGGTCGCCTGGCATACCTTCGGTCTGATTATTTTTATTATCCTTTTCATGATTCTGAAAGACAGCGTGGAAAAGATTCGTGAAACAAACATGAAACTGGTAGAAAAATCAGTGACGGTGGATATTGTTACCTTACCTAAGGCGACAAAGGAGCCATTGCAGGCCGGAACAATTGATGCACCAGAAAATCAAATTGTGAAAAAGGCCGAGCCCAATAAAGGGCCGAAAGATGTTATTGTCGATCATGTGGTCGACACGACTGCCAAAATCTCCAACAATAAAAAATTATCCAGCGCCACCAAAAAGGCCGGAACTGCCAGAATCGCAGGGGGAACCAAAAAGACCGGAGCGCCCAAGATTGCTGGCCTGGCCAAATCCGCGAAGGTGGCCGAAACCTCAGGTGGCGCCAAAGTCACTCAGGGAACTGTCGATTATTATAAACCAAATGATCTTGCAAACTCGCTCAGTGGTGTTCTTGCTAAGACAGGCAGTTTGGAGAATGTGAGCACCAGAAAAAATGATGCCATCTCTGGCGAAGGTGACACGCTCGCCGGTGGAGGCGGGGATACTCCTGGGGGAGCGGGCGGTGGTGCTACTTTAAAAACGGCCAAGCTTGAACATCAAAGCGGCAGTGTCTCGGGATTAGCAGGAGGAAAACTTGATTCCACCAGAGGGATGGGCGGAATTGTTACCAAAGGATCTTTTTTTACTGCCGAAATTCCTAACCGCACGGTTGTGTTGGGTGGCATGGACCCGGCCACCATCAGAGAGAGATTGTTGGAATACTTGCCTCAGTTTCGTTTCTGTTATCAAAAAGTTCTTGATCGAACCCAAACAGGATATAGTGGGGTGGTGAATTTGAGTTTTATCATCGGACCAAGCGGGCGTGTCTTAAGCGCTAATGCCGCTGCCACGACCGGGAATATGCCGGATGAAGTCAGAGACTGTGTGGTCAATGTTCTCCGTGGTATTCCGTTTCCTTCGCCACCAAGTGGCGGAAAAGTAGAAGTAAGCCAACCGGTAAATTTTTATCCGAAAACAAAATAAGCAGCGCGATTAGCTGAGGAGCATGTCATGAGAGGTATCGATATTATTCAGTCCGGTGGATTCGTCATGTATCCTTTGCTGACTTTTTCCGTTATTGCCTGGGCCGTCGCCCTTCACAAAATTGTTTCGCTTTGGGATTTTTCAAAACAATCCAAAAAAGTGAATTCTGATATCCATCAGGCCATTACCGCTAAAAATTTGGCCAACGTGAAGCTCTCTTACCAGAATTCACAAAGTAGCATCTCCAGGCCCCACGAGGTGCTGGTGAATAATATGAATGCCTCGAAAGAGGATATGAAAGAAAGGCTTGCGCGAAAGCTTTGTGAAACCAACAGTGAGTTGAAAAAAAATCTTTGGATCCTAGGTACGATTTCCGCCTCTTCCCCTTTTATCGGGTTATTTGGAACCGTGGTAGGGATTATGGGGTCGTTCAAAGCGATCGGAACGTCAGGGAAAAGTGGATTTTCCGTCGTCTCTGTTGGGATCTCTGAATCATTAGTCGCCACCGCCGCAGGCATTATCGTCGC